>DAWDUP010000109.1:1245-7260 GCA_052346825.1 Candidatus Fimivicinus sp.
TGCCGGGATGTCCACGGGCGCGACGCTCCTGGCGGGCTTTTACGACACGCTCACCGTGGACGGCGTCACCGTCGTATACCCCTACCTAAACACAGGGGAGTTCCGCCCGGAGAAACTCACCGAATTCGTTCAAGCGCACGCCGGGACGCAGGCCATGCCGTCTTCTGTCCGCACGGTTTTTCTAACTCCGGATATCAACGACATTTCGCCCTATACGGCCTATTGCGCCTTCTCCGATCATCTAGCGCTGCATCAAACGCTGGGAATCGAAGAATCTTATCCCAATCAATTGGCCAGCAGCAAAAAGCGGGCGCTGGATTCAGCATATCGTAAATACATAGAGAACCCCGAATTTATCAGAAAATTTGCAGAAGATTCGCGCGACCCACAGGCTACGGACCCCAATAGCCTCACCGCAGTACAGGCTCTGGTGGATTATCTGGATTACTACGGAGAGGAAGATGGGCTTGCACGCGTTGCGGCATATTTGCAGGATGATGCGGACAGCAGACACTGGAGAGAATTTATCAGGCAATTCGATGGTAAGGGGGCGCAATAAATGGTTTTGGAACTCAGGGAATTGGAAAAATCATTTGGTAAAAAGAAGGTACTCCATTCGTTGAACGTTGTCTTTGACCACGGAATTTACGGCCTGCTTGGGCCCAACGGCGCTGGTAAAACCACGCTGCTCCGCTGCATCGCGCAGCTTTATCCCGCGAACCGCGGCAGCATCCTGTTTCACGGGCGGGATATCCAGTCGGATCAGATGTACCGGAAGCATCTTGGGTATCTGCCGCAGAAGTTCGGGCTGTTCCGCGAGCTCACCGTTTTGGAAATGCTGCAGATGATGGCAGATTTAAAGGGCGTGCCGAAGGATCGCATCACGGCGGAGGCGGAGCGCTGCGTCGCATTGGTCAACCTTCAGGATCGTTTGCAGAGCAAAGTGAAAACCCTGTCGGGCGGAATGATCCGGCGGCTAGGGATCGCGCAGGCGGTGTTGAACGACCCGGAGCTGATCCTGTTTGACGAGCCGACCGCGGGGCTGGACCCGGAGGAACGCCTGCGGTTTAAAAACATCGTTTCAAAGCTCAAGGGGGAGCGCACGATTTTGATTTCTACACACATTGTCGAAGACGTGGAAACCCTCTGCGACCACGTCGCCATTCTGCAGGAGGGCAATATCGCCGCGCAGGGAACCTGCCGGGAAATCCAGAAATTCGCGGCAGGCAAGGTCTACGAGCTGCCGGAAACACAGCAAAACCTGCTGGAGGGCGCCTTCTACATTCATCGTCAGTTTGAACGGGACGGGGAAAACCTGCTGCAGGTGCTTTCCGCACAGCCCCAGGCAAACGCGGCGCAGGTAAAGCCGACGGTTGAGGACGGTTATCTATGCATACTAAAAAACATTTAAGGCTCTATTTTTATCTGAAAAGCATGGGCAAGCTGCGGTTTGTACCGCTGATCGTTTTTGACGTGCTGCTGTTGGTTTTGCCAGCCGCCTACTATTACAACAACGGCGCCAGCGACGACCTGCAGCTGCATTTATTGCAGCTGACGCAGTTTTTTATGCCGCTGTTTTCCGTCTGGTGGGTGGTATTTGCCCAGCGCGAACATCTGGAGTCAGATGGCAATGAGCTGCTCTACGCCGGCGGGAACCACACGATCCTGAAGGAGCTAGTCCAGCTCTTCCTGCTGGCTATGGGCAATATCGCGGTTTTGTTTGTTTTCTATTCTGTTCTGCTGCCGGAATTTGCCGTAGAAAGCCTCCGTATTGTTTCCGCCTGCATCTTCTATTTTGGGCTGTCCTACGGCCTTGCTTTTTTCGTCAAATCCGTTACGATTGTTTTGCTTGTCTTATTGCTATATACATTGCTGAATTTTACGGTATCCTTGCCAGAGCTCGTTTTCCCGTTTTTCATGTCGAGGCAGCTGCTTTCGATCGGGGAGTGTCTCACCGCGTGCCTGCCGTTATTTTTGGCTGGGCTCCTGCTTTCTGCAATCGGGTTTCAGGCAAATAAAAGGTTCACATGCTATCATTAAGCTTTGCCATTCATCAGCCGCACAAACCGTTCAAAGGGCGCGTTGCAAATGTAAAGATATACATTTTGCAACGCGCCCTTCTGACCTGCATATTGATACGTTTTTAACAATATTGTAAAATTACAGGATACGATATGACTCACATCGCCTCGACGATCACTTTGGTATCGCGCGCGATCATGAGCTCCTCCTCCGTGGGGATGACGAAGATGCGCACCTTGGATGCGGGCGTGGAGATTTCGGCCTCTACGCCGTGCAGCGCCTTCGAGTTGATCTCGCTGTCGATCTCGATGCCGAGGAAGGAAAGATTGCCGCAGATATCCGCACGGATGAACTGGCCGTTTTCGCCGATGCCGCCGGTGAAAACGATTGCATCGACACCGTCGAGGGCGGCAACATAGGAGCCGATATATTTACGGATCTGGTACCATAGCATTTTGCGTGCCAGGATGGCGCGCTCATTGCCTTCAGCAGCTGCCTTCGCAAGGTCACGGTCATCACTGGAGATGCCGGAGATACCGAGCATGCCGGATTTTTTATTGAGCACCTCGTCGGTCTCCTTCGGCGTCCAGCCCTCCTTCTCCTGCAGATAGGTCACCACGGATGGATCGAGCCCGCCGCTGCGCGTGCCCATCATGAAGCCATCAAGGGGCGTAAGGCCCATGCTCGTATCGATGACCTTGCCATTCTTGATGGCGGTGATGGAGGAGCCGTTGCCCAAATGGCACGTGATCATCTTGATATCCTTGAGATCCTTGCCCATCAGCTCTGCACAGCGTGCGCTGACATAGCGATGGGAGGTGCCGTGGAAACCATAGCGGCGGATCTTATACTTTTCGTAATATTCATAAGGGATGGCATATAGGTATGCCTCTGGAGGCATTGTGCTGTGGAACGCATTGTCGAATACGACCACCTGCGGCACGTCCGGGCCGAATACCTCCTGACAGGCGTGAATCCCCTGTAGATGCGCGGCGTTATGCAAGGGTGCCAGATCGCACAGGCGCTTGATCCCCGCAATGACCGTCTCGTCGACGAGCATGCTCTTATGGAAGGTGGCGCCTCCCTGAACGACCCGGTGGCCTACCGCCCCAATTTCGTCGAGGCTGTCGATGACTGCGCATTCGCCTTCGGTCAGGATCCACTTTACCTGCTGGAACGCTACGGTGTGATTCGGCATCTCGACATCGAAATCATATTTGCGCCCGTCCGCTGTGTTGCCGTGCATATGGCCGCCCGCGCCGATGCGCTCGCAGATACCCTTCGCGAGCACGTTTTCCCCATCCATATCAATCAGCTGATATTTCAGGGAAGAGCTGCCTGCATTGATAACCAGGATTTTCATTCAAAAATACCCTCGTTTCATCCAAAATGATTTTAAATTCCATATTGCCGTTTTGAATGGTAGCTGATATATTATAGACGGAATCTCCTGATTTTTCAAGGGCTTTCTGGCTTTTTGCGCAATGATTTGCGCAAAAAGGAAAAAATATTGCGAAAAAGCGAGGGCACTACCTGAAAATTTCCATCAGGGCAATCCCCGGAAAAGGATCTGATCGGCATGAAAATTGCGGGAATCATCGCTGAGTATAACCCCTTCCACAGCGGCCACGCCTATCACATCGCACAGACCCGCTCTGCGGGTGCCACACACATTGTAGCCGTGATGAGCGGAAATTTCGTGCAGCGGGGCGAACCGGCGATCCTCGAAAAGCATGCACGGGCGGAGATGGCGATGCGCGGCGGCGTAGATCTCGTGCTCGAGCTGCCCATACCGTGGTGCTGCGCGCGCGCGCAGGATTTCGCTCGCGCGGGCATCTCTTTGCTGCACGCGATGGGCTGTGTGGACCTGCTGAGCTTCGGTTCGGAATGCGGCAAAACAGACCTGCTGCGCCAGATGGCAGAGGATCTGGAATCCCCACAGATGCACACCTGTCTGCGCGGCTATCTGGACGAGGGGCTTTCCCTGCCCGCCGCGCGGGAAAAAGCCGCTGCACAGTGCCTGGGCGATGAAACAGCTTCGCTCCTGCGCGGGGCGAACGATGCGCTCGCGCTCGAATACTTGCGCGCTCTGCGGGCTCTGCATTCCCCTATCGTGCCACTTGCCGTAGGGCGTATCGGCGCACAGCATGACGAGGCGAAAAGCGAAGGGGGATTTTGCAGCGCCTCCCATATACGCAGGCTTCTCCTGCAAAACGATGCGCAATGGCGCGAAAGTTTGCCCGCACCGTCCGCTGAAATCCTCCTGCGTGAGATTGAAAGAGAGCGCGCGCCGGTCTCTTACCGTGCATTGGAACCAGCCGTCCTTGCGCATTTGCGCCGCCTTACTCCCACGGACTTTGCACAGCTGCCGGACATCAGCGAAGGGCTTGAATACAGGCTGTACAACGCGGCGCGCTCCGCCATATCGCTGGAGACCCTTTTCGACGCGGCAAAGACAAAGCGCTACACGCATGCACGCATCCGCCGGCTCATGCTGCACGCTTTTCTGGGGATCACACGGGAGTCCACCGCCATGTCCCCACCCTATCTGCGCGTGCTCGGCTTCAATGAAAGAGGCCGGGAAATCTTGCGGCGCATGCGCAGCACGGCCAAGCTGCCAGTTGTCATGCGTGCTTCCGATATCCGTTCGTTGTCTGCGGCTGGGCAGTATATTTACCAGCTGGGGGCGAGTACGACGGACCTCTTTGCCTTAGCCATGCCGAAAAGCCGGCCCTGCGGGATGGAACAGATCGAAAATACGGTATGTATCCCCAACGAAAAACTTTCTCATCGACTTTCCAAAGTCCTTTCATAAAAAGGGCACAATAAGCAAAGAAAACAATAGGAGGAACTGTCATGCAGCGTGATGCGATATTAAAAAAGAATATCACTGGCGTCTTTTTCCGCTATGTGACACCCGGCGTCATCGGCATGGTGGGGCTCTCCCTGTATATTCTGGCGGACACTTATTTTATTGCCAATGGCATAGGGAGGCTGGGCCTCGCGTCGCTAAATATCGGGCTGCCTGTCTACAACCTGATCTTTGGCATTGGCGCACTGCTGGGAATCGGTGGCGGGACGTTTTTTTCCATTCTGCACGGGCGTGCGGAGCATGAGCGCGCAAATAGGCCCTTCACGATCGCCGCCGTACTCGGCGTTTGCTTTTCGCTGCTGTTTGCCCTGCTCGGGGCGTTTGCCTCTGGACCAATCGCAGCCCTGCTCGGGGCAACAGAAGAGACCGCGTCCTATACCGTCACGTATCTGCGCGTCATCCTCCTGTTTTCCCCCGCATTTATCCTGAATAATATCATGACCGCCTTTGTGCGAAATGACGGCAACCCGCACCTCGCCATGGCCGCTATGACGATTTCCACGCTGACCAACATTGTCCTTGACTATGTGTTCATCTATCCGCTGCGTCTCGGCATGTTTGGTGCGGCGCTCGCCACAGGGCTCGGCACTGTACTGGGGCTGCTGATCCATCTGACGCATTTCCTGCGCAAAAGCAACACGCTGCGCCTGCTTCGCATGAGGCCGGCTGTTCGGGAAATCCTGCAGATTTTTCATTGCGGCATCTCCAATTTTATCACGGAATTTTCCGCCGGAATCGTGATCCTTGCATTTAATACAGTCATCCTGAAGCTCGCCGGGAACACGGGCGTCGCCGCCTATGGAATCGTGGCAAATATCGCCATTGTCTGCACCGCATTTTTCAATGGCATCGGCCAAGGCGTCCAGCCGATTATCAGCGCAAATTTCGGCGCACTGCAGCAGAAACGGGTCTGGCACGCTTTCCTTCTGGCAGCCGCCTGTGCCTGCACGATCGGGCTCACTTTCTATGGTATGGGGATCCTCTTCCCCACACAGATCGCCGGTTTGTTCAACCAGGAAAAGTCGCCGGAGCTCACCGCGCTCGCCGTGCGGGCAATCCATAGGTATTTTCTCGCGTTTGCTTTGATGGGCTTCAATATCATTACAATCACCTCTCTCTCC
>DAWDUP010000110.1:0-576 GCA_052346825.1 Candidatus Fimivicinus sp.
ATGAGCTCGGGGTAATATTTCTCCACCAGGTCGTTTACCGTGGGGCAGCAGGTGGTGATGATATTCTCCATCTCATGCGCTTTCATGAGTTTATGATATTCCGCGGTGACATAGGCCGCGCCGTCCGCTGTCTGCGCCGTGCCGAAGATGCCGAGCTTTTGGAAAGCGCCCAGCAGTTTTCTTTCATCGTTAAAGTCGAAGGAGGAGTAATAGGAGGGTGCAAGGGAAAAAATTACGCGCTTGCCGTTTTTGAGAAAGCCCTTTACCTTATCGAGATCGCTCGAAAGCGTTTTCGCATTCTGTGGGCAGGCATTCAGGCATTTGCCGCAGAGGATGCAGTCCGCCTCGATGATCTGGGCCTGCTCGCTTGCCAGCCGGATGGATTTAACCGGGCAAACCTTGATGCACTTATAGCAATTTTTGCAGTTTGCCTTCTGCAGTCCAATGATGCTCATGTGGCCGCTCCTTTCTCTCAGGCAGATTACGCCAGCTTCTCTAAAATTTCATTTTTGAAGAAGGTGGGGACGTCCGCCGGCGTCATGGAAAATTTTTGACCGTCCACGCTGACGCAGACGC
>DAWDUP010000110.1:586-1403 GCA_052346825.1 Candidatus Fimivicinus sp.
CCTTCGTACATTCGCCCATACAGAAGGAGCCCTTCAGATCTACTTTTTCCGAAAGCCCATGGGCGGAAACGAGCTTTTCAAGGACCTGAATGACGTCGCGCGAGCCGTGCAGGTGGCAGGAACTGCCGATGCAGATGGTGATCTCCAAGGAAAAACACCCCCATAAAAAATTTCAGACTTCAGATGTCAAATTTCAGGTGTTGATTCTATCATACCGCATCTCGTTGAAATACGCCATATCTAAAATTTCACATCTGCCGTCAGAATTCCACAAGAAGGGCTCCGCCTAAGGGTGGAGCCCTTCTTGCGATTTATCAGTTTATCTTCCGTAGTAGGCGTCCGTGTAAAGCTGCTCAATCTCAGACACCAGCGGATAGCGCGGGTTGGCCGTGGTGCACTGGTCAGCGTGTGCATTATCAGCAAGGCGCGGAAGCTTGTCGAAAAATTCCTTCTCGTCAACGCCGCACTCCTGAATGGAGCTTGGAACGTTGAGGCTGGCGCGCAGGTCCTTAATTGCCTGAACAAGGTTTGCAACGCTCTCCTCCGTGGTCTTGCCGGCGATGCCGAGATGCTTTGCAATCTTAGCAAATTTCTTATCCGCAACAAAGGCCTCGTACTTCGGGAAGGTGGCGAACTTCGTGGGCTTCTGGCCATTGTAGGCCACAATATAGGGCAACAGGATGGCGTTCGCGCGGCCGTGCGGGATGTGATACTCGCCGCCGAGCTTATGCGCCATGGAGTGGTTCAGACCTAGGAAGGCGTTGGTGAACGCCATACCGGCGATGCAGGATGCGTTGTGCATCTTCTCGCGGGCTTC
>DAWDUP010000110.1:1413-3395 GCA_052346825.1 Candidatus Fimivicinus sp.
CGGGGCAGGTATTCAAACACCATCTCGATCGCCTGCATGGCAAGGCCGTCGGTATAGTCGCTGGCAAGGTTGGAGGTATAGGCCTCAATTGCATGCGTCAAAACGTCCATACCAGTGTCGGCGGTGGCGGACTTCGGGAGGCTCGTGACGAACTGCGGATCGATAATCGCAACATCAGGCGTCAGGGCATAGTCGGCGAGCGGGTATTTGATATTGCCGTTCTTGCGGTCGGTGATGACGGCGAAGCTCGTCACCTCGCTTCCGGTGCCGGAGGTCGTCGGGATGCAGACCATCTTGGCCTTGGTGCCCAGCTTCGGGAACTTGACGGCGCGCTTGCGGATATCGATGAACTTCTGCTTGAGGCCGTCGAAGGACGCATCGGGATGCTCATAGAACAGCCACATGCCCTTGGCCGCATCCATCGCGGAGCCGCCGCCGAGCGCGATGATGACATCGGGCTGGAATTCGCGCATGACCGCTACGCCGCGCATGATCGTGTCCACATCGGGATCGGGTTCGACGTCGGAATAGATTTCACTGTGGCAGTAGTGCTCGCGCTTGCGCAAATAGTAAAGGATTTTATCAACATAGCCGAGCTTGACCATCATCGGGTCGGTCACGATGAACGCACGCTCGATATCCTGCATTTTCTCGAGATACTGGATGGAATCCTCCTCGAAGTAGATCTTCGGCGGAACCTTGAACCACTGCATATTGACCCTCCTCTTGGCAAGGCGCTTTTTGTTGATGAGGTTAACGGTGGAGACGTTGGAGGTCGTAGAGTTGTGTCCGTAGGAACCGCAGCCGAGGGTAAGCGACGGAGTGTTGGAATTGTAGATATCGCCGATGCCGCCCTGCGAGGAGGGGGAGTTGACGATTACGCGACCGACCTTCATCTCTTCGCCATAGGCCTTGATGATGTCGTCATTACGGGAATGAATCACAGCGGAATGGCCGAGGCCACCCATGTGCAGCATTTCCGTTGCGCGCTGGAAGCCTTCCTCCGTGCTGTTGACCACAAAGTAGGCGAGCACCGGGCTCAGCTTTTCGCGGGACAGCGGATATTCGGGCCCGACAGCCGGAAGCTTTGCAATCAGGATCTTCGTCTTATCCGGGACCTGGATGCCTGCATGCTCTGCAATCCAGTTCGCGCTCTTGCCCACGACATCAGGGTTGACGGCCTGCTTCTGCGCGTTGATCACATAGTCGGAAACCTTCTGCGTCTCCTCCGCATTGAGGAAGTAGCAGTTGTTTTCCTTCATGATGCGTTCGAAATCCTTGTGGATTTCCTTATCGACGATGACCGCCTGCTCGGAGGCGCAGATCATGCCGTTGTCAAAGGTTTTGGAGAGCATCAGGTCGGTGCAGGCGCGCTCAAGCTTTGCGCTCTTCTCAATATAGCAGGGGACGTTGCCGGGGCCGACGCCGAGGGCGGGCTTACCGGCGCTGTATGCGCTCTTGACCATGCCCGCGCCGCCGGTGGCGAGAATCAGGGAAACGCCGGGATGGTTCATCAGAGCGGTGGTCGCCTGAATAGAGGGCGTTTCAATCCACTGGATGCAGTTTTCCGGCGCGCCGGCCTTGATTGCCGCATCATAGAGCACTTTTGCAGCGGCGACGGAGCACTGCTGTGCATTGGGATGAAAGCCGAAGATAACCGGGTTGCGGGATTTCATGCAGATCAAGGATTTGAACATCGTGGTGGAGGTGGGGTTCGTAACGGGGGTTGCCGCAGCGACAACGCCGACCGGCTCCGCGATCTCCACATAGCCCTCCAGCTCATTCTCCTCGACGATGCCGACGGTTTTTTCATTCTTGATGGAGTGCCAGATATATTCGGTGGCGAACATGTTTTTGATGATCTTGTCTTCGTACACGCCGCGGCCGGTTTCTTCAACTGCCATTTTTGCAAGCTTCGTATGGTTCTCCTGGCCGGCGACGGTCATCGCCTCCACGATCTTATCCACCTGCTCCTGCGTCAT
>DAWDUP010000110.1:3405-5291 GCA_052346825.1 Candidatus Fimivicinus sp.
GCTCGAGAGCCCCCAGCGCCTTCTGCACATGGTTGTCGACCATTGCTTCAACGTCAATCTCGGGGGCTTTTTTTTCCTGCTTTTCGTTTGCCATTGCAATCGCTCCTTATCAAATATTGATCGGGTTTTCATGCTGTCAAGATTGTTTGTTAATTATTTAACGACTTCAGTATACCCGACTTCCTCTGATTTTTCAACTAGAAAAAAGCGGCTCTTTTTTTGCTTTTTTCATGCGAAATCGCCAATTCAGGTTGTCCCATTTTACGCAATTAAGAAAAGCCGGGGAAATTACCGTGAAAATTTATAAAATACAAAGCAAGGAAGGTCACTAATTGGATATAGTGACCTGATCCGGGATTAGCGGCAAATACGAGGAGCAATCATCATGGGGAAATATAGCAAAATGTATAAAACAAAACAATGGAATAGTAACATTTTTTCAAAAGCCGCCTGAATGAGAATTCGCATTCAGGTGGCCTTGCCGGTTGATTCAGTTTTTATGCAAAACTTCCCGCCTGATATAGGCGAAGGTTTCTGCTTCCCCCTGATCCCGCAGGCGCTCTAGCAGGTCCTCAAGCAGAGCCCTCGTTTTGGGATGCATCAGGTAATGATCGCGGGAATGCAGATAATACGCGTACGGATCGCTATCGCGATAGTCTGTTCCGCGGTAGGTCTTGCTGGCGGCCATGCGGTCGCAAAACATTTCAACGACATATTTTATGGGCATTTCCATGCCCGCAAGCCCGTGATCTCCTGTGATGGAGTAATCAATCCAGTATTCGAGATGGTGCTTGTTGCGGCCCTTATGGTGAAGCCAGGCGCTGCTGTAGCCCTTTACCGCGCGCTCCATCTCATTGGGGCTGCGGTCCCCCTGATAGTATTTGGCGCTGGGGATGAATTCGACAGGGGCATATTTGGAAAGGTCGTGCGTCAGGCCCTGCCAATAAAGGCCCACTCGGAAGCAGTGCTTTCTGACGAGCGACCTGTGATGGTGGACGGTTTTCAAATGCCCCAGCCAGTTTGCCATAAATCAGACACCAGCGTTTCTCAGTTTCTTCATTCAAACGACGATCCCGCCGTTGACGCCGAGCACCTGCCCGGTGATAAAGGATGCTTTGCCGGATGCAAGGAAAGCGATGGCCTCGGCGGCCTCTCGCGCCGTGCCGATCCGGCACAGCGGCGTTTCCTCACACAGCTGCGCCTTCGTCTCTCCGGTCAGAAATGCGTTCATATCCGTATCGATCACGCCGGGCGAAACGCAGTTGACCGTGATACCACTGGGGCCGAGCTCCTTGGCAAGCGCCTTGGTCATCCCGATAACTGCTGCCTTGGCCGCCGAATAGTGCACTTCGCACGATGCGCCAACCTCGCCCCACATGGAGGATACGGTTACAATACGGCCCGCCTTCTGATGGATCATATGGGGCAGGACGGCTTGGCAGCAATGGTAAAGCCCATCGACATGCACGGCGAACATCCGCCGCCAGTCCTCCGGCGTAATGTCGGTAAACAGTTTTTGCTGCGCGATGCCCGCGCTGTGCACGAGAATATCCACACCGCCGAAGGCTTGTTCTATTTTATGCACCATTTTATTGACCTGTTCCCGGTCGGCCACATCGGCCTGAATTGCTATCGCGCCAGCGCCCTGCCTATGGAGAAGGCCGACGAGTTCGTCGGCGCTTCCGCTTTGTTCGCGGTAATTGACAGCGATCTGCATGCCCTGCCGTGCGAGCAGGAGCGCAGCTTCCCTTCCGATGCCCCGGGAAGCGCCGGTAATTAATGCAGTTTGAGCCATGAAGCATTCCTCCAGCATATCCTACTAAAATTTATGCGGTATTCATGCCGGCTTCCCGGCATGGCTGGGGCCATCATCTGTATGGAAGCAG
>DAWDUP010000110.1:5301-5898 GCA_052346825.1 Candidatus Fimivicinus sp.
ATTTATTTTCTATCCTATCGTTTCCAGCCTGTGAAGTCAAATAGTATCTGTGCTTAAGTTGAATTATACAATTCTATTTACATATCAAAAAAATCTTTTATATGAATTGACCGGAACGGAAAATAAAGATATAATAATAGAACCAGTAAACCTGGAAAGGGAGAGATTTCAAGCATATCAAAAGGAAAGGAATGGTTATAGGAATGAAACAACAGCGCGGCCTCAATACCTACACGCCGCAGGAGCGCAACCTGTACTTAGCCGGCATGCTCGGGCAGAACATGATCTACAACATCATCGGTACAGGCCTTGTGTTTTACTTTCAGAGCGTACTGTTCATCCCTGCGATGGCAACGGGCGTGATTTTCGCTATCGCCCGCGTCTGGGACGCAATCAACGACCCAATGATGGGCACGATCGTCGACCGGACGAATACGAAATGGGGCAAATGCAGGCCCTATCTCATCTTTATCCCTGCAGTTGTGTGCGTCATCACAATTCTCTGCTTCTGCAATGGGATTTATGGCTCTCAAAACAGCTCCCTGGTCAATGGGTTGATCATCGCCTGGGCGGGCGTGTCCTATATTCTTTGGGGCA
>DAWDUP010000110.1:5908-7253 GCA_052346825.1 Candidatus Fimivicinus sp.
TTGGGGCATGATCTATACAGTGGGCGATATCCCGCTGTGGGGTATCACAGCCAGGATGACGGATGATGAAAACGACCGGGCGAGCCTGCTGTCTCTTGCACGTATCGCAGCTGGCGTGGGCGGTATTGTGCTGGCGATTATTATCCCGATGTCGCAGGCTGTGGGGAACAGCCTGACGGCTTCCCGGGGCCTGACCACGCAGAAGGGCCAGCAATATGGCTTCATTATTATAGCGGTGATCCTTTCTGTGATTGGCTGCGGCCTGTTCCAGCTGGCCGGCTTTGCCAAGGAGCGCGTCAAATCCTCTGACGCTCACTATACCATTAAGGAAAACTTTCAGATTATGTGGCGGAACAAGCCCTTCCGCCAGATTCTCATCTCCAGTATTTTGCGCGCGCCCATCATGCTGATGATGATGGTTGCCATGACGCTTCTTTCTTATTATTATGGAGATTACAACCAGAAGAATTATATGGTATATATGATCATCCTTGGCGGCGGTATCTTCGGCGGACAGTTTATCGCGATGGCCTTTGCGCCGCTGCTCGTCAAAAAGTATGAGAAAAAGAAGGTCTATAACTGGAGCTGCATTGCAAGCGGCATTGCCTTTGCGCTCATCTTCGTGGTCTATCTGATGGCCCCGAACAAGCTTGACCAGCCCCGTTGGCTCGCGATCTGCTGCGTCGTCTTTACAGTCGCCGGCGCGGGTATGGGTATCGTCAATGTATATCAGTCCGTCATGATCGCCGATACCATCGACTATGAGGAGTACATGAACGGCATCCGTCCGGATGGCGTGTTCTTTGCCGGGCAGTCCTTCTGCACGAAGCTCAATTCCGGAATTGCATCTCTGTTACAGGGCATCGTTTATTCCATCGTCGGCTTCTCAGGCGATGGCGTGGCAAAGGTCAACGCCATGCTGGAGGCGGGAGCGAGCTTCAAGGCGGATCCGTTCTTTGAGCCATACCGTTTCGCAATGTTTTTCCTCTGTTCCATTCCTCCCGCGATCGGCATGTTCCTTGCGGTGCTGCCCACGATCCATTATGCGCTGCCGGACAAGAAGCATATGGAGGTTTTGGAAGCGCTGCGCGGCCGCCGTCAGGAAAAGACGATGAAGGAAGCACAGCAATAAAAATAAAGTTTATCATTTTGGCAGTGAAAAGGCGAGGCCGTGCAATTTACGCACGGCCTCAGCTCGTCGATAAAATCTAAGAGAAGAAAAAAGTGCACCAAAAAGCATGGGTTCTGATCGTTTTTGGAACCGGCGCCGCTGGGCGCTGCCTTGGCCTTCAGAGAGCTATTTTGGGCGCAGTGAATTTGCAGCGTTCGCTCCTGAAGTGTAACC
>DAWDUP010000111.1:0-7229 GCA_052346825.1 Candidatus Fimivicinus sp.
AGCTCGTGAGCAAAGCGATATGCTGCCTCGGCCTTCCGACAGTGATCAGTGGCGCCAGTTACGAAACCGATCAGAAGCCATACTTTTTTGTGCACTTTTTTCTTCTCCTAGATTTTATCGACAAGCTGAGGCCTGGCACGCTTGAGAAACGCGCCGGGCCGGATATTTGTATGGCGAATTACGAAGCGGAGGCCTGTGACTGTAACTCTGGACTTGGCAGCCTAATAGAAAAAGAAGTTGGCTTTCGGGGAAAGAAAAGCCCCCTCGATCCTGCCCATACCGTTCAAAAATGCAGATCAATCTTGCTTCCATGGCGTGAGAAGCCGGCCATTCTCACCTCACAAGCAGGAACTGGTTCGTCTATACCATACCTCTCATTTGTTAAATCGGACTGTCTTACAGCAGCGAAGATGAACGGACAAGCTTCTCTCTGCCTCCATATGACATATTTTGTGATATGGAGATTGGAGGTGGTGAATATGATTATGCAGGCTCTCGTGATCAGCGTACAGAGGGATCGCCTGCTTGTGATGGATTTTGCGACCCGGCGGCGGGTTATCGTCATTACGCCCGACGCACGCCGGTTCCGCCAAGGCAATATCGTCCGAATCAGATATAATGGTGTAATGACCAACAGTATCCCGCCGCAGATATTTGCGCTCAACATTTTTGCTCTCCCAGGGGGCGGCCCTTGGTGCAATCGGTGCTGACGGCGCATTTGTAACAATCCTGCCTGTCCATTTGGGCAGGCGTTACATAAATAGCTTCGATAAGCTTCCTGCCCTTATACGCAGTCTTCCAGCGCGATCAATCCTTTATCGAAGCGTGGACGGTTGACATTCGCATGCGAATTCGATAGAATGTTGATGTAAAAAATATCCATCTGTTACATGCAAGTTTCTGATTGCGGTGCAGCTTTTTATAAGAAAGAGGTTGCAGGCAGAGTAGCCTCGCTTTTCTTGCGTTTCCCCCTTGCATTTTCTCTACAAACCTTCTATAATAACAAGAAGGACGAACAAATGTGCGAATTACAATCGGAGGGATTCTTTACTATGGCGGATAAACAAAAAGCGCTGGATACTGCGCTCGCGCAGATTGAAAAGCAATACGGCAAGGGCGCCATCATGCGTCTGGGGCAAAATAACGGCATGAATGTCGCGTCGATCCCGACGGGCTCGATTTCCCTTGACGTTGCCACTGGCATTGGCGGCCTGCCGCGCGGCCGCATCATTGAGATTTACGGCCCGGAATCCTCCGGTAAAACAACGCTGGCCCTGCATGTGATCGCTCAGGCCCAGAAGGCCGGGGGTGAGGCTGCGTTTATCGACGCGGAGCACGCACTCGACCCAATCTATGCGGAAAATCTCGGTGTGGATGTGGATTCCCTGCTCGTTTCCCAGCCGGACAACGGCGAGCAAGCGCTCGAAATCACGGAAGCGCTCGTGCGCTCCGGCGCGGTCGACGTGGTTGTCGTCGACTCCGTGGCGGCTCTGGTGCCGCGCGCCGAAATCGAGGGCGAGATGGGCGATTCACACGTTGGCCTGCATGCGCGGCTCATGTCGCAGGCGCTGCGTAAGCTCGCAGGCTCCATCTCTAAATCGAACTGTATTCTGATCTTCATCAATCAGCTGCGTGAAAAGGTCGGCGTGGTCTACGGCAACCCTGAGGTCACGACCGGCGGCCGCGCGCTGAAATTCTATGCCTCTATGCGCATCGATGTGCGCCGTATCGAGCAGCTCAAGGCGGCGGGCAATGAGTTCGTCGGCTCCCGCACGCGCGCGAAGATCGTCAAGAACAAGGTCGCTCCGCCCTTCAAGGAGGCGGAATTCGATATCATGTACGGCCGCGGCATCTCCCGCGAGGGCGAACTGCTTGATATCGGCGTCAAGCTCGATATCATCCAGAAAAGCGGCGCGTGGTTCTCCTATGGCGAAAGCCGCTTGGGGCAGGGCCGGGACAATGTTAAGGACCTATTCCGCACGAATACCGAGCTGGCAGACGAGATTGAGGCGAAGATTCGCGCGAATCTCAGCAAGCTGACCAACGACCGCCGCGCCGCACCCGCAGCGGGCGCGAAGCCGGAGGAGGTTACTCCCGCCTCCGTCAATCCGAAGGCTGCTCCGGCCAAGGCGGCCCCGGCGGCCAAGCCGACCACCCGTGCGGCGGCGCGCGCAAAGCTTGATATCGCCGTGGATGACGACGAAGCATGATCCTGACGGCACAACAGGGGAAGGGGCAGAAAATCCATATTCTGCTCGACGGCGAATACCGCCTGACCACGAACCGGACGTTTTGGCTGGACTCCGGCCTTTTCTCCGGCATGGAGATTGACGAGGCATCATTTGCTCAATTTGCCGCGCAGGCGGAGGAAAACAAAGCGAAGCAGAAAGCCCTGCGGCTTCTGGAGCTGCGGGATCACTGCGAGCGGGAGCTGGCGGAGAAGCTTGCGCGTGGCGGCTTTGACCGGGAGACTGCACAGTCCGCCGCCGCCCGCATGGTGGAGCTCGGCCTCGTCAACGACGAAAATTATGCGCATAATCTGGCGGACGAGCTATTTCGCCGCAAGGGCTACAGCTCTGCACGCATCGAGCAGGAGCTCGTGTCGCGCGGCGTTGCCCGCGACACGGCATATGAAGCGGCCCGCAGCGTGGACGGGGATCCGCTTGAGCGGCTGTCCATGCTTCTGGAGACCAAATACAGCGGCGTATACAGGCACACGGAAAAGGACCGCCGGCGGGTCGTAAACGCCCTGCAGCGGTTGGGATATTCGTTTCCAGAGATCCGCCGGGTGATGGAGGAGCGCGGCATGTGGCAGGTGGAAACAGAAGCGTGAGAAGCGGATTTTCACGCAGCATGCTTTATACAGATGTTTTCGTTTCTATATGTATGATCGGAAAGAAATGCGTGAACAAATGTGTCTCCCTGTTTTTTAAGATTTTTCTGCGGGATGGTTTCAGTAGAATGTAAAATAAAGGATGAATTTTCATGATGCTCGAACAATCTTTAAGCGGCACGCATGGTATCTGGCAGTTCCGCGAGGTGGGGGAGGGAGAGTGGCTTCCCGCTGAGGTGCCGGGCTGTAATTACAACGATCTTCTGGTGCTCGGCAAAATCCCCGATCCGTTTATCGGGCTGAATGAGGAAAAGAGCAAGTGGGTTGGCGAGAAGGACTGGGAGTACCGCCGCTTTTTCTCTGCAGAAAAAATGCTGCTCAAAATGGACGAGATCTATCTCCACTGCGAGATGCTCGACACGCTCTGTAAGGTCTATGTAAACGATACCGTTGTGGGCGAGGGGAAGAATATGCATCTGGTCTATGACTTCCCAGTGAAGAAGCTGCTGCGCGAGGGCGAAAACGAGCTGCGCATCGTCTTTTTCTCTCCGATCCAGTTTGTGCGCCATGCGTGTGAAACGGATCCTACCCCAGGAAATTCGCAGAGTATCACCGGCATGACGCATATCCGCAAGGCGCAGTGCCATTTCGGCTGGGATTGGGGCCCCACAATCCCGATCAGCGGCATCACGCGAGATATCTCCCTGCGCGGCTATGAGACGGCCCGTATTCTGGAGACGCGCATCCTTCAGAACCACCACGACGGCGTGGTGGACGTGACCGTTCGGGCGAGCGCAGAGCATTTTGCCGCTTCAGAAGATGAAATGCTTTCGTTTGTCTTTACCCTGCTTTCACCTTCCGGGGAGAGGCTCAGCCGCAAGACAGCGGAAGGAACGGAGGTGGAATGCACCTTTACTGTGGAACATCCACAGCTCTGGTGGACCAACGACCTTTCCGACGAGGAAATCCAGCCACTCTATACCGTGAAGGCGGAGCTTTGCGAGGGCGAGAAGGCGCTTGACGCCGTCTCCAAGCGCATCGGCCTTCGTACCATCGTCCTCAATCAGGAGAAGGATCAGTGGGGGTATAATTTCCAGTTTATATTAAACGGCGTGCCGTTGTTTGCCAAGGGCGGCGATTATATCCCAATGGATTCCTTCATCACCCGCGCGGGCGATGACAAAAAGCGCGCACTGCTCCAGGACTGCCGGCATGCGCATATGAACTGCATCCGCATCTGGGGCGGCGGCTATTATGAATCGGACTCCTTTTATGATCTCTGCGACGAATATGGCATCCTTGTCTGGCAGGACTTTATGTTCGCCTGCGCGCCATATCCGTTTTATGACGATGAATTCCTGGAAAACGTAAAAGCGGAGATCGTCTGCAATGTGCGCCGCCTACGTGACCATGCGTGCCTTGCGCTGTGGTGCGGCAACAATGAAATTGAGGATATGTCCATGGGCTGGAAGGCCTACCGCAAGCTTACTCAGTGGACGGAAATCTTTTTTTACCAAATCCTCCCTGATTTCGTCAAGGCGCTGGACGACCGGACGCCCTTCATCTCCGGCTCCCCCTGCGGCTCGGGCTACATGCAGGATATCCACAGCGACGATGCGGGTGATACGCACCTCTGGCAGGTTTGGCACGGCCTTCAGCCGCTGACTTTCTATCGCCGGCATCTGACGCGCTTCTGCAGCGAATTCGGCCTCGAATCCATGCCGGGCATTTCCACGGTCAACTTCTTCGCGAAGCCGGAGGACAAGGCGTTGACAAGCCCGGTTTTCAACGCGCACCAGAAGAGCCCAAGCGGCAACCGGAAGATGATCTATTATATCGCCTCGCAGTACCTGCTGCCTGAGCGGTTTGACGATCTGCTATATTTGACGCAGATGATCCAGCTCGAGGGAGTGCGCGATGCCACCGAGCACTGGCGGCGCAACCGCGGCCGCTGCAATGGCTCGCTCTACTGGCAGTTAAACGACTGTTGGCCTGTGTGCTCCTGGGCGGGGATCGATTATTTCGGCCGCTTCAAGGCGCTGCACTACGGCGCGCGCCGCTTCAATACGCCGGTCATGGTGTCGATTGAGGACACGAAGGACGAATTGAAACTCTTTGTCATTAACGACAAGTTAAATCCCTTTACAGGATCGCTTTCCTGTAAAGGGATCCGCTTTGACGGTACGCCTGTTTACGAGCAGCATTTTACCGTATCCGTCCCAGCGACGGATGTGGCCCGCGTGGTGCGCATGGAATGCAGGGCGATTCTCAGGGGCACGTCCCGCAGCGAATGTGTATTTGTTACGCAGCTCAATGCAGCCGATGGTACGCCCATCTCCCGCAAGACGGTGCTTTTTGAGAAGGAGCGCGACTGCCGCCTGCCGGACTGCAAATATGATTTCGACGTGAGCGTGGAAGGCAGGCAGGCGTGCGTGACCGTCTCATCCGATACGTTTGCGCGCAGCCTGTTTGTTGACAGCCCTCTGTTTACCGGCAATCTGACAGATAATTATTTTGACCTGCTACCGGGTGAGCGGGTGACGCTTGCCGGCCCCGTGCAAGAGGGGACGACGGCAGATGCGTTGCGTGAAAGTCTTTTGTTGCGCAGTGTGGGCAATATTACAGAGGTTCAGCCAAGATGGAAGGGGGCGCTCCAGGCGCTTGGCGTGAAGTTGATCCCGGCTAATTTTTTCAATTGGATTTACCGCGCGATAATGGGCTAAAAGTTATAGATGTTTGACAGCCGGCACGTTGCGCGGCTTCAGCCCGCCGAAAAAGGGATATCATTTCATCAAAATGAAAATGCACAAGAGCCATTTCATAAAATTTCCGCGTTAGGTTTGCCTTTTTTGAGTGCCTTGGCAGGGGGAGAAAAAATTGGTCCGCGCTTAGGCTGCGCGGGCCCCATCCTTTTCCGTTCGGTTGGAAAAGGAAGCAAAAGAACCGTTCGCACGGCACTTTGGCAGCGGGTAGCTGAGAGGCGCGTCGGAACCCGTTCGGCGAACCTTCCCAAACTCGCCCGCTCACGCGGCCTCAAACACATGGAAAGGTTCGTGTTTTGTGCTGCGGCACAAAACATTCCCGCACGAGCCACGCAGATAATTACTGCGGGTGCTGCCTCGGCCTCCCGACAGCGCCCAGCGGCGCATAGCATCGGTGAGCAGGGGCAACAGATGATTCGCTCACAACCCGTTGACATAGGCCGCGGCCTGATAGCCTGCCACCGCCCCATCGGAGGCGGCGGTGATGATCTGGCGCAAAAGCTTCGACCGGCAATCCCCGGCGACGAACACGCCTTCGAGCGGGGTTTTGCAGTCCTCTCCGGCAATAAAATAACCGCTTTCATCGAGCGGAAGCTGGCGCGAAAAGATTTCGTTCTCCGGGATTAGGCCGATGGCGACGAAGACGGCGTTGACCGGAATTTCCTGCTGCGCGCCCGTCTTGATATTTTTGATCAGTACGGAGGATACCGCGCTCTCCCCGCAGATTTCCGAGACCGCGCTGTCGTACTGAATTTTGATATTTTCCCGCTGTTTGACGCGGTCGGCGAGTGCCTTTTCCCCGCGGAAGACATCCCGCCTGTGAATGAGGAAAACAGTGCGGCAGACATTCGAGAGGAACAGCGCATCCTCGAGCGCCGTGTTGCCACCGCCGACGATGGCAACGTCCTTTCCGCGGAAAAACGCACCGTCACAGGTTGCGCAGTAGCTCACGCCGCGCCCCGTGAATGCTTCCTCGCCGGGGCAGCCGAGTTTGCGGCGCTTGACGCCGTTGGCGACGATGACAGTCTTTGCCTCGTAGCGGCCTGCATTGGTCGTTACCACCTTGGGGTTGGCAGACAACTCCGCCTGCGTGACAGTTTCAAAGCGGATCTGGGCTCCGAGCGACTCCGCCTGCCCGTAAATCTGCTGGGCGAGCTCTGGCCCCGTAATGCTGGGGATGGCAGGATAATTTTCGATTTCATTCGAAATGGCGATCTGGCCGCCATAAAAATTCTCTTCTAACAAAATCGTGCTCAGGCCCGCCCGTTGCGCATAGATGGCTGCGGTCAGCCCGGCGCAGCCTGCGCCGATGATGATAATGTCCGTCATGCATGACGCCTCCGTTTCCTAAACCATTGCTCTATTGTAATATATTCTGTCCGTTTGAAATTAGTATAGCACTTACCGCGCATTTTTCAGGAATTTTGTCACACTTTTTTCAGCTTCCTGTGCGCGCGCAGCAGGAGGAAGAGCCCCAGCAGGGCGATTAGCAGCTCGGTAACGGGGATCGTCAGCCAGACGCCGTCAAGGCCGAAGAAATGCGAGAGCAGGAACAGAACTGGGAGAATAACGGCGACGCCCCGCAGGACGGAGAGCGCAAACGCCTCTTTCAGCTGCGCCATGGCGGAGAGAGA
>DAWDUP010000112.1:0-7149 GCA_052346825.1 Candidatus Fimivicinus sp.
CTTACTTTTGCACACAGAAAGTTGCTGCGCAGCCGGTCAATTTGACCACCACACAGTTCTCACACCCTGCCTTTATCAGCGTAACTGCTGACGGATTTTGTATCGTTACCGATCCGGCCCCCATCGGTCCGTATCTTCATTCCAGCCCTCTGGAGAATAGGCGGATGAGTTCTGCCACTTTGGAGAAACCGAATTCTGCTGCCAGTATGGAGGCTGGTTTTCCGCGCTTGTATAGGGAGAAAATGTGCTCTCCGGAACAATGCCGAATTCCCAGGGAGAGGCAATCCCGCGGTCGAGCGCGTTCTGGCGCAACAGCTCGTAATACATCGCCTGCGTCGTGTAGAGATACGGATGCACATAAAGATAAGCGATGCCGAAGGTGATCGCCCCCAGTAGGTACCAGCCCAGGAAGCTCAGCTCCATCATCAACAGACTTCCCTTATGGCCCTTTGTGATCCGTTTACTCAGATTGATCGCCTGCGTAGAGGTAAGAGAAGGATTGTCATGCTGGATAAACGCCGTCATGGAATAGGAAAGCGATTTGACGATACCAGGGATAATCAAGAGCATCGTCCACAGCACCGTATAGATTCTACACAGCAGCATCGTACAGAAATAGCGCCCGTAATGCGCCGCAGCCTCTTCGTATACGCTACCGAAGCCCGGCCCTTTCCCGCGCAGGCTGCTCAGATAATACCCGCCGATCGAAATCTCCAGCGGAAGCAGCAGCAGGATGATCAGGGACATCATATTCCACGATACGTTGATGAACTGCGTCTGATAGAGTGCATTAAAGGTATTGCGCAGCTGTACATAGGTGGAGGTGCCAAAATTGATATAATTGACGGCTTCGAGCACGATGCCGGCTAAAAACAAATGCACCCATTGGCCGTTTGCAATAAACTGCCGGGCGTTGGCCTTAATGGCCTTACGGTTCAGTGCCAAGAGGAACCCTCCCGCGTGAAATTCTGTGTGCATAGCACACGTATCAGATCTTTACACACGAAAGTATAGCATCAATTTGACGGGGAAAAGTTGATGAACTGTAAACAAATTTCGAAGTCCGTGCAGAAATTTCTGTCATACTATACTAAAAACAATACCCGCAGAAAACATAGAAATCCGTAGCTTGATCTAAATTTCAGCGTCTCGCGCGATGGTACGGGGCGCCTGATTGAGCGCCTGACGGGCAAATACGGCGCGTGATTGCTGGTAATAGGGATAGACATAAAAAACGGGAAACAGAAAAACACAGGACAAAAGCCATGGTGTAAAGCTCAGGGCAAAGGCGGCCGCCCGCCCCATCTGGCCATCCATCACCCGCGCGCTTTCCCGGATCACAGCCGATGCAGACGCTTTCCCGGACTCATCAAACAGATAATACGCTAGCAGATAACGGCGGGTGACCAACAGATAAAAAAACAGGCCCACCACAAGGAAGACAACGCCCGCCGCACAGGGGATCAAAAAAAGAAGCGCCTCGCTTCCCTTGATCAGTTTATACCAGGCGATTCCCAGCAAAATCGCTCCTGGCGCGCAAAAGAGAAGCGCCCAGCACATCTTCCGGGCAAACAGGGAAAGCCACAGCCACACCGCCTGCATCGCCCGGCGCGCGGGCCGAAACGGGGAAAACAGCGTTCTCACACCATTGTGCCTGCCCTTGCTCCCGCTCTGGCGCCAAAACCAGGCCATCCGTCCCGCTTTCAGTGGCGCAGCGAGCAATACAGAGGAAACCAGCGCGATCAGGGAAAGCACAAAAACCAGAATGAGCGCCGTCCCTGTTCCGCCCGCGCTTTGAAAGGCCGTCTTTGCAGCGGGCAGAGCCAGCAGCCAGCGCGCCAGCGGCGTGAGGATATTAGGCAGGCACAAGATCAGGCCGGAAAGCAGCCATAGGGCGTTCGCTTTCCCACTGTGCCCTACCAGAAGCGCGCGTGCTTCTATTTTTGTCATGGCCTCGTGCATACGTCTCCTCCTTTAGAATTGCCGTTTTCTCTAGTATGAACGATATTTTCCATTTTCATGCGCGTGCTTTTCCCCTCTGGTCCTCACCCGTTCTATTTCCGCGTACCGCTTTTGCGCTATCCACAAAATTTTTTGCTCCCTGCTTCCCCACTGAGCACATTTTGCTCTTTTTTATTTTTCCCCGATATGGTAAGATAAAAATAAGTATCGATATCCGTAAAAGAAGGATATCTGAATGATTTAGGGAGAAGGAGTTTTGCCAATGTCCAGCGTAAAACGTCTTTTTGTGGAAAAGCGGCCCGGCTTCGATGTGGAGGCGCGCCACATGCTGACCGATCTGCGCGAGAATCTTGGAATCGCCGCACTCGATCGGGTCCGCGTCATCAACCGTTACGACCTTGAGGGCGTCAGCGGCGCGGATTTTGAGCGTGCGGCCCGGACCATTCTCTCCGAGCCAAATGTGGACACGTTGTCCGAAACGCTCTGCGTTGATCCCAGCTGGCGTATCTTCGCTATGGAATACCTGCCCGGCCAATACGACCAGCGCGCCGATTCTGCTGCGCAGTGTATTGCCCTGCTCACACAGGGAGAGCGGCCGAATGTCCTCTCCGCACGCGTCATCGCGCTGCAGGGAGACCTGACAGATGAGCAGTTTGAAAAGATCAAGGCCTATCTAATTAACCCTGTAGAATCGCGCGAGGCCTCCATGGAGCTGCCGGAGAGCCTCAGGCTCCACGCGGACAGGCCCGCCGATATCGAGCGGGTGGCCGACTTTACTGCATGGACGCATGAGGAAATTGCTCAGTACCACGCAAAGATGGGCTTTGCGATGAGCGCTGCGGATCTTGCGTTCTGCCGCGACTACTTCCGCGATACGGAAAAGCGTGACCCCACCGTAACGGAGCTCAAGGTCATCGATACGTATTGGTCCGACCACTGCCGCCACACCACCTTTTTAACACAGCTGGACACGGTGGATATTGAAAAAGGCCCGCTGGCACGCGCCATTGAATCCGCATGGCTCGAATATGTTGTCGCCCGTACAGAGGTCTATCAGGAGCGCAAGAAGGATATGACCCTCATGGATATGGCGACGATCGGCGCCAAAGTGCTCAAAAGGCGCGGCCTCGTGCCAGATCTCGACGAGAGCGAGGAGATCAACGCCTGCTCAATTGAAGTGCCCGTGGAGATCAATGGTAAAACGGAGACCTGGCTCGTCCAGTTTAAAAACGAGACGCATAACCATCCCACGGAAATCGAGCCCTTTGGCGGCGCGGCCACCTGCCTGGGCGGCGCGATCCGCGATCCGCTTTCCGGGCGCGCCTATGTTTATCAAGCCATGCGCATCACCGGCAGCGGCAACCCGCTGACCCCGTTTGAAGATACACTGGCCGGCAAGCTGCCGCAGAAAAAGATCACCGTCGGCGCCGCGCAAGGCTACTCCTCCTATGGCAATCAGATCGGCCTGGCCACCGGGCAGGTGGTAGAATTATATGACGAAGGCTACACTGCGAAGCGCATGGAGATCGGTGCGGTCATCGGCGCCTCCCCGAAGGAAAATGTCCGCCGTGAGCGCCCCAAGGCGGGCGACGTGATCATCCTGCTCGGCGGCCGCACGGGCCGCGACGGCTGTGGCGGCGCAACCGGTTCCTCCAAAGCGCACGATACCTCCTCCATTGAGACCTGCGGCGCGGAGGTCCAGAAGGGCAATCCGCCCACCGAGCGCAAGCTCCAGCGCCTGTTCCGCAACCATGACGCGGCGCGCATGATCAAGCGCTGCAACGATTTCGGCGCGGGCGGCGTATGCGTCGCCATCGGCGAGCTGGCGGACGGCCTCAATATTGATCTGGACGCCGTCCCGAAGAAATACGACGGCCTCGACGGCACAGAGCTCGCCATCTCTGAATCGCAGGAGCGCATGGCGGTCGTGCTTGCGGCGGAGAATGTGGAAGCGTTCTCTGCGCTCGCTGCAGAGGAAAACCTGGAGGCAACCCCGGTGGCCGTCGTCAAAGAAGAGCCCTATTTGACCATGAAATGGCGCGGCGATACGATCGTCTCCCTCAGCCGTGCATTCCTCAATACCAATGGCGTTACCCAGCACGCGCAGGCAAAGATCACCGCGGCCGACCCGAAAAAGAATGACCGCGCCGCAGTTCCGGCCGAGCTCGCCGGGAAGCCGAAGGCGCAGGCGCTGCGGGATAACCTCTCCCGCCTGCCCGTCTGCTCGCAGAAGGGGCTGGTGGAGCGGTTTGACTCTTCCATCGGCGCAGGCACAGTGCTCATGCCCTATGCGGGCAAATACCAGCTCACGCCTGAGGACGCGATGTGCGCGCGCATCCCGGTGCTTGAGGGCGAGACAGACACCGCCACCGCGATGAGCTATGGCTTCATCCCGGCGTTGAGCCGCTGGAGCCCCTTCCACGGCGCGGCTTATGCGGTTACGGAATCCTTGGCAAAGCTTGCTGTGATCGGCGCGAAGCCCTTCACGGCACGGCTTACCATGCAGGAGTATTTCGAGCGGCTGCACGATAAGCCCGAGCGCTGGGGCAAGCCCGCGGCTGCCCTGCTCGGCGCGCTGACCGCACAGCTTCACTTCAACGTCCCCGCCATCGGCGGAAAGGACAGTATGTCCGGCTCCTTCAATGATCTCGACGTCCCACCCACACTCGTCTGCTTTGCCGTTGCGGCCACGAAAGCGAGCAAAACGGTCTCCTCCATCTTCAAAAAGAGCGGCTCCCGTGTGGTATTGCTGCACCTGCCGGTGGATAGCGAAACCCTCCTGCCCGATTGGGACAAGGCAACAACCTTCCTCAACCGTGTCTCTGAGATGGTATCCGACGGGCACATCCTCGCCGCGAGCGTGGTGCGCGAAGGGGGCGCGGCGGCCAATGTGTGCCGTATGGCGTTCGGTAATAAGCAGGGCTTCCGCTTTGCGGAGGGCTTAACCGCGGAAACCTTGTTTGCGCCGGAATGCGCCTCCATCGTTGTGGAGCTTGCCGGCGGCGTTTCCCTCGACGGCTTCCAGTATACGGAGCTCGGCACAACGGCGGACGATGGGCAGTTTGTCCTTGACGGGGAGACCATCCCGGTCGACACGCTCATCGAGGCCTGGACAAGCACTCTCGAGCCCGTCTTCCCGACCAAGGCGGAGGAGCCCTCCATGCAGCCGGAAATTCCGCTCTATACGCAGCGCAATACCAGTGCGCCCGCTCTGAAAGCGGCAAAACCCCGCGTGGTCATTCCGGTCTTCCCCGGCACCAACTGCGAATATGATACGGCGTGCGCCTTTGAACGTGCGGGGGCGCAGGCTGATATTATCGTCATCCGGAACCTCACGCCGCAGGCGATTGATGAATCCATTGAAGCCTTTGCAAACCTCATCCGCCAAGCGCAGATTGTCATGCTGCCCGGCGGCTTCAGCAGCGGAGACGAGCCGGACGGCTCCGGCAAATTCATCGCCACCACTCTGCGCAGCCCCCGTATCCGCGACGCGGTGACCGACTTGCTCGACCACCGCGACGGCCTGATGCTTGGCATCTGCAACGGCTTCCAGGCGCTGATCAAAACCGGCCTCGTCCCCTACGGCAAAATTACGGATACGAAGGAGACCGATCCGACCCTCACCTTCAATTATATCGGCCGCCACGCCTCCTGTATGGTTTATACGCGCGTGACGAGCGTGAAATCCCCGTGGCTTGCAGGCACAGAGGCGGGCGAAGTGTTCGCTACACCCGTTTCCCACGGCGAAGGCCGCTTTGTGGCGGATGGTGAAACGCTCCGCCGCCTGATTGAGAATGGTCAGGTTGCCACCCAGTATGTCGATCTCGAAGGCAAGCCGACGGGCGATGTCCGCTTTAATCCGAACGGCTCCATCTGCGCGATTGAGGGTATCACCAGCCCGGACGGCCGCGTCTTCGGCAAGATGGCGCATATCGAGCGCAGAGGTGAAAACCTCTATAAAAATGTGCCCGGCGAGAAGGATCCGAAAATCTTTGCCTCCGGCGTAGCATATTTTAGATAACAGACTTCAGATCTCAGATTTCAGATAACGAAAGGGCTTGATCCTTGATGAAATATGCAGTTGTTCTCTATGACGGGATGGCGGATTATCCCGTACCCGCGCTCGGTGGCAAAACGCCGATGATGCTGGCCAAAAAGCCGCTGTTTGATTCTCTCGCCCAGCGCGGCGAGGTGGGGCTTGTGCGCACAGTTGCCGAAGGGCTGACTCCGGGCAGCGATGTTGCCAACCTCAGCGTGATGGGTTACGACCCGAAAAAATACTACACCGGCCGCTCCCCGCTCGAGGCCGTCAGCATGGGCGTGGCGCTCGCGGATACAGACGTTGCCTTCCGCTGCAATCTCGTCACGCTGTCGGACGAGGCGGACTACGCGGATAAAACGATGGTGGATTACTGCGCGGGGGATATTTCCAGTGAAGAGGCCGCCGAGATCATCCAAACCGTGCAGGCGCATTTCGGCAATGCGGAATTTGAATTTCATCCGGGTGTGAGCTACCGGCACTGCATGGTCTGGCACGGCGGCAAGCTGGAGCTCGGCCACATGACGCCGCCGCATGATATCTCCGGCCGCATGGTTGGCGAGCATCTCTCGCAGCACCCGGACGCTGCCCGCCTGATTGAGATGATGCAGGAAAGCTATGCGCTTTTGAAGGATCATCCAGTCAACCGCGCCCGCATCGCCGCGGGCAGGCGCCCTGCCAACAGCATCTGGCTCTGGGGCCAGGGCAGCAAGCCCATGCTGCCCTCCTTTGAAGAGACCTATGGCGTGAAGGGCAGCGTGATCTCCGCCGTTGACCTGCTCAAGGGAATCGGCAAATGTGCGGGGATGGATACGCCGGATGTGCCCGGCGCAACGGGCTATATCGATACAAATTTCAAGGGCAAGGCGCAGACCGCCGTGGATGCACTGGCAGACGGGAAGGACTTCGTCTATATCCACATCGAAGCCCCCGACGAATGCGGTCACCGCAACGAGCCGGAAAATAAGGTCCGCGCCATCGAGCTGATCGATGAGCAGGTGCTCTCCGTTCTCCTGCCCGCGCTGGAGCAGTATGACGACTATAAAGTGATGATTCTGCCCGACCACCCCACGCCGATCGTCACGCGTACCCACGCGAGCGATCCCGTTCCCTATATGATCTATCATAAAAACACCGAAAGATCCAGC
>DAWDUP010000113.1:0-3216 GCA_052346825.1 Candidatus Fimivicinus sp.
ACACATGGGAAGGTTCGTTTTTGCCCTTCGGTCAAAAATCCCCTCACGAGCCACGCAGAAGAGTTGCTGCGGGCGCTGCCTCGGCCTCCCGACAGCGCCCAGCGGCGCATCAAGATGCCAGTTACGAAAGCGATCAGAAACCATGCTTGTTTGTGCACTTTTTCTTTTCTATAGTATTGTGCGGCAGTCTCTTTTACCAGTGATTATCCGAAAATTCACAAAATGCTGTCATATCCCTGATTGTCAGCTTCGTCCCGTCGTCCAAACCGACCGTTCCGTTCCACTTGCCGAAAACCTGATGGCATCGGTTCCCGATTCCCAAAAAGCGAAGATTTGTAAAATGATCATATTCAGGCGTCATTATCATTTCAAACCGGCCATCATTAGAGGTGAATATCCAGGGCTTCATGTAGTTAGTTGGATCTTTTTCAAGATACACCTGGTCAATCTTGTGTGCTGCGCCGTCCAGAAAGAGCATATTTTCACTTGCTGCATCCATATTGCCAAAGCCCCAGCCGATCTCAAAGCCGAAAATTCGCCCATCCGGCAGCCAGTGGCTTCCGTTGCCCCAGTACCAGCTCTGTACGAACGGCCACACGCCGCGCCCCCAGTCCAGCAGGCCAAAGGCAGTATCCGGCTTGAATTCGATCACCCTGCTGCCGATTTTCACCCGGCCGGTGACAGGCATGCAGTTCATCTTCTGATTATAATAAAAATGCCCCTTTTCTGCAAAGGGAACCGCCATAACCATGGACTGTAGCCCTGGCCTCACATCATAAACGATATTTGCCTTGAAATCGCCGCCCTTTCTGTTCTCTCCCAGCAGGACGAGATGCCGCTTCGTTTCCGTCACATCAAAGGACATATAGAAGCCCTTTTTCTCGATTGTAATTGTGTGCGGAATTTCTGTATTGGTCGGCAGATGATATTTGTCAAACGGAAAAAGAGCGAGATCATTGCACTCAAATTTCTCCCCTGTCTGCCGGTCAAAGAGCGTTACGCCGCTCATTCCCCCATAAGAAAGCGTGCCAATGGTCATCTGCATCGTATAGCGCTCATCCGTGATCTGATAAAAATCCCATTCCTTGATCCGCAGCGGATTCGCCTTGATATCGCTGCGCACATAGTCATACAGGTTATGTACACAGTAGCCGGGTTCGGCAACGTTCCCCTGTTCATCCAGGAGGCGAATCCGCTCGGTAATCTGATGCTGCATAAAATCGCTCCTCCCTCTGACTTGTATATTAAAACAATTTTCATTATATCATCGGAGGATTTTTATGCAATACTAAAATAAAATAATAAGAAGAAAAGCGCCGTTTCCTTTGCCATCGCATCGGGAAACGGCGCATCATGATCGTTCAGGGGAATCAGAAATTAATACATTCCGCCGCCCTGGGCCGCCATTGCCGCATTTGCAGCAGCGTCTGCAGCCGGGTCGGGCTTATCGGTGACAAGAGATTCCGTGGTGAGAACCATCGCCGCAACGGAAGATGCGTTCTGGATCGCAGAACGGGTTACCTTCGTCGGATCAAGGATACCGGCCTCAAACATATCGACATACTGCTCGGTCGCAAAGTTGAAGCCATAGCCGGTCTTATCGGACTTCTTGATCTGGTCAACAATGACAGAGCCTTCCAGGCCCGCATTTGCAGCGATCTGACGTACCGGCTCTTCAAGAGTCTTCAGAACGATCTTCACGCCGGTTTTTTCATCCGCATCATCCGTTGCAAGGAGCTTCTCCACAGCGGGGATTGCATTGATAAGCGCAACGCCGCCACCAGCGACCATACCCTCCTCAACAGCAGCCTTCGTAGCGGCCAGAGCATCTTCAATACGCAGCTTCTTCTCCTTCATCTCCGTCTCGGTTGCGGCGCCGACATGGATGACCGCTACGCCGCCGGACAGCTTTGCAAGGCGCTCCTGCAGTTTCTCGCGATCAAAATCAGAAGTCGTCTCTTCGATCTGAACTTTGATCTGGTGGATACGGCTCTTGATCGCATCCGCATCGCCCGCGCCGTCCACAATAATGGTGTTCTCCTTGGAGACTTTAACCTGGCGCGCACGGCCGAGCTGCGTCATCTGCGTATCTTTGAGCTCGAGGCCCAGATCAGCGGTGATCACCTCACCGCCCGTCAGAATGGCGATATCCTGCAGCATTTCCTTGCGCCTGTCACCAAAGCCCGGGGCCTTAACGGCCACACAGGTGAAGGTGCCGCGCATCTTGTTGACCAAAAGCGTGGCAAGCGCCTCGCCCTCGATATCCTCAGCGATGATGACCAGCTTCTTGCCAGACTGCAGCACCTGCTCCAGCAGAGGCAGAATTTCTTGGATATTGGAAATCTTTTTATCCGTAATCAGCAGGTAAGCGTCGTCGATAACAGCTTCCATCTTATCGGTATCCGTGCACATATAGGGGGAAACATATCCGCGGTCAAACTGCATGCCTTCCACAACATCGCAGTCCGTCTCAGCGGTCTTGGACTCTTCAACGGTAATCACGCCGTCCGCGGAAACTTTCTCCATCGCTTCGGCGATCAGCTGGCCGATCGTCTCGTCGCCGGAGGAAACCGTGGCGACACGGGCGATATCGTCGGAATTGGCAACCTGCTTGGAATTGGCCTTCACCGCTTCCACAGCAGCGTTAACAGCGTTCTGGATGCCCTTCTTGACCACCATCGGGTTTGCGCCGGCGGCTACGTTCTTCATGCCTTCACGGACAAACGCCTGTGCAAGCAGTGTGGCGGTGGTAGTGCCATCGCCCGCGACGTCGTTGGTCTTCGTGGCGACTTCTTTGACAAGCTGCGCGCCCATATTTTCAAAGGGATCTTCCAGCTCGATTTCCTTCGCGATCGTCACGCCATCGTTCGTGATCAGCGGCGCGCCGTATTTCTTATCCAGGACGACGTTGCGGCCCTTCGGCCCAAGTGTAATTTTCACGGTGTTGCTCAGCTTATCAATGCCGGCCTGCAGCGCCTTGCGGGCCTCTTCGCCGTAGATGATCTGTTTAGACATAATCAATTACCTCCAACAATATTGATGAATAAATACGGATTCTTATTCGACAATCGCAAGAATGTCGCTCTGGCGGACGATGGTGTATTCCTCTTTATCGAGCTTGACCTCAGTACCGGAATACTTGCTGGTAATCACCTTGTCACCGGGCTTTACGTACATCTCAACTTCCTTGCCATCCACCAGTCCGCCGGGGCCGAC
>DAWDUP010000113.1:3226-5086 GCA_052346825.1 Candidatus Fimivicinus sp.
GCCGACTGCAACAACCTCCGCGATCTGCGGCTTTTCCTGAGCAGAAGCGGCAAGGATGAGGCCGCTCTTTGTGGTCTCTTCCACCTCGACGAGTTTCACGACGACACGGTCTGAAAGCGGTTTGATTGTCATATAGACTCCTCCTAAAAAATATAATTTACGCAGTTGGTTAGCACTCAAACTTCCTGAGTGCTAAGACATATTTTAGCCGTTTCCTCTGGAAAAATCAAGGCTTAAATATAAAGTTTACAATTACGTCATAATATCATTGGAAAGCGCATATACGCGTTCCTTTCGTTCTGGCTGCCTCTTCTCCAAAACCAACAGTTCGGCATTGAAAAGGTTGGCCGTATAACAATTTCGTCACATTTCAGGAGCATGTATTGTGTTTTACATGAATGTATTGTAAAATAAACTGATTTTATATCACTGTGAATTTTAAAGTGTGCGGCCAATAACTGCGACCTGGGGATTTGGCTGCATATAAGGAGAATAGGTGTGAACAATCAAACCAACAGAGCTGCCCGGCTGCCATGCGACCGGGTATCCTGGCGGATGGCTCTGGCTACCCTTGTCTGTGCGGCATTTCTTCCCGAATATATCGCACCGATTTTTACTCTGTCTACTTTTTTGGTCTTCAAGTGGTATTTCAGCCAGTCGAAACAGAAAGCCCGCATTGGCACAGTGGGCAAGGTTTTTCTCGTCTATATGTGCTATATGATGCTTTCATTTCTCTGGTCGGATACCAAGATCTTTTCAATCCTTGTTCCGCTCTTATGGATGGGGATGTTTCTGGGCGATATCTTTCTGTCCAACCTGATCGACCGGAGAGAACGCCTTCGCCAAGCGATGTTTTTTCTGACGTTGGGAGCCGCAGCGGTCAGCGTAGTTGCTCTGCTCCAGATGCTATGTATTAAGCTTGACGTTGCCTTCCCGATTCCTTTCTGGAAAGACGTCGATCATTTTATTTTTAAATTTCTTCCCTTTTCCATTGTAACTGACTTTGTCTCCACGCGGGCAAGCGCAACCTTTGACAATCCGCTCATCCTGGCGGCCTATCTGATCATGATTCTGCCGGTATCCATTTACAGCCTGTTTGAACTCAAAGAAAAATGGCAGCGCGTAACCGCCGTTTTCTGTGTTCTTTTGATTTTTGGTGGAATTGCCGCTACCTATTCGCGCGGTGCGTATCTGGCTGTCCTTATCATGCTGGTCGTCCTGATGTTTTTGGGAAAAAAGCAGGCGCTCGGCATTGCCGCTCTGTTTGCAGGCATCTTGTTATTGCTGCCGCAGAGCGTGTATCAGAGGCTGTTTGCCATTCTAGACCTTGATGTTTCCACTGTTACGCGTTTGGCCATCTGGGGCGGTTGTCTCAATATTTTTATGGAACATCCCCTGTTCGGCGTCGGCGCCGGGACAGAAAACGTTACTACCCTTCTGCAAACCCGCTTCGGCATCAATCAGCCCCATGCGCACAGCCTCTATTTCGAGCTGCTCGTCGAAGGCGGTCTGATCAGCATTCTATTTTTTGCGGTCGTACTGAGCCTTCTGGTTTACGATATTTTTTTCCTGCTGCGCAACGGTGGAAAGTGGTATAAGATGGGGATTGCTTATCTCTCTTCCCTTGCGGGCTTTCTGGTCTTTTCCGTCTTCGAATTCTCCCTGCAGACGCCGAAGGAACTGCAATTCTTCATGCTGTTTCTCGGCCTGATCGAAGCGTCAAAACGGCTCTGCCGGAAATCCATGGCGGAGCAGAACATACCGCATCCGCCGGCAGAGGACCCCTACAAAGATAAAGAGCTGCCTGCATCCTCCGTCTCCAATTGACAGAAACAATCGTGTAAGCCTTTTTGCAATACA
>DAWDUP010000113.1:5096-7023 GCA_052346825.1 Candidatus Fimivicinus sp.
TTGCTATGGCTGCTCATCATCACGCCGGGCCCAGCCGTTCCTTTGCAGGGCTGTTATGCTCTGATGCATGGGAAACAAACATGGGGCCGGTAATTTTTTAAGAAAACGAGGAAAAAACATGCAAAAAATCCAATTCTCCGATATGGAGCTATCTGTAGAAATACAGCGCGCCGTGGAAGAGATGGGCTTTGAAGAGCCCACCAGCATCCAAGCGGCAAGCATTCCAATGATCCTTACCGGTCGGGACGTCATCGGTCATTCGCAAACAGGAACAGGCAAAACAGCTGCCTTCAGCATCCCAGCGATCGAAAAAATCGATCCTTCCCAGGGCCGAAAAACACAGGTGCTGATCCTCTGTCCCACGCGCGAGCTCGCCGTACAAGCCTGCGATGAAATCCGGAAATTTGCCAAATACAAGCCTTTTATCAAGATCGTGCCGATCTATGGCGGCCAGCCGATTGAGCGGCAGTTTTCCGCTCTGCGCGGCGGGGCTCAAATCATCGTGGGTACACCGGGGCGTGTGATGGACCACATGCGGCGCAGCACACTAAAGCTCGATCACCTCCAAATGATCATCCTTGATGAGGCCGATGAGATGCTCAGCATGGGCTTCCGCGAGGATATTGAAACGATTCTCAAGGATGTCCCCCAGCAACGGCAGACCATTCTCTTTTCCGCTACGATGTCTCCGGAAATCATGCGGATTACGAAACAGTACCAGTCAGATCCAGAACTGATCAAAATCACGCGGGAACAGCTGACGGTACCGAATATTGAACAGACCTACTATGAAGTGCCCGTCGGAAAAAAGACTGAGGTCCTGAGCCGTCTGCTCGACGTCTATAATCCGAGCCGTTCCATTGTTTTCTGCAATACCAAAAAGCAGGTCGACGAGCTTGTCGAAGAGCTACATGCACGCGGCTATCAGGCGCGGGGCCTGCACGGAGATATGAAGCAGGGAGAACGCACCCAGATCATGAACGGCTTTCGCAGGGGCTTCATCGATATCCTGATTGCGACGGATGTTGCCGCGCGCGGCATTGATGTCGATGATATCGCTGCCGTCTTCAATTACGATATCCCGCAGGATGTGGAGTATTATGTCCACCGCATCGGACGAACCGGACGCATTGGCAGGGAAGGCCGTGCCTTTACCTTTGTCACAGGCCGCAGGCAAATTTACGAGCTGCGCGATATCGAACGCTTTACCAAATCGAAAATCACACTCAAGGCCGTTCCGTCAAGCAGTGAAGTAAACGAAACAAATGAGCGCAAATTTCTCGACCGTGTGCGCACAGTATTAGAAGAGGGAAATCTCGAAGAATACACACCGTATATCGATACGCTCCTGGAGGATTACGCTTCTCTCGAAATCTCCGCTGCGCTGATCAAAATGCTGATGAAAAAAGAGCACAGGAGCCGCAAGCCGAGCCGCGCGGACGACGAACTGTTTGCCGCCGAAAGCCGGCGCAATCGGATGGAACGCGATAGTCGACGCCGGGAACGCGGCAATGCCCGTCCGCTGGGCACGCGGCGCTCCCCCTCCGCTCCCCGCCGCGATGATGCAGATATGGAAAAGATCAGCATCAATATCGGACGTAAGCATCATGTCAGCGCAAGCCATATTCTCGGCGCGCTTGCCGGAGAAAGCGGTTTGCCCGGGAAAAGCTTTGGAAGGATTGAAATTCTTGATAACTGCACCCTTGTGGGTGTTCCGCGCGAGCATGTAAAGCTCGTTGTTGACCGCATGAAGGGGTGCAGGATTATGGGTTATCAAACAGTTACGCGCAAGCTGTAGTCCTCGTCCCCCGCCATCGGAATATGCATAAGAATATTCGCCCCCTGCAGACGAATGAACTGTGAACTGCCCCCGAATGTACAGACAGGACAAAAAAGCCCCTAAGTAGGAAATATTAAGCTTTAATCG
>DAWDUP010000114.1:0-4224 GCA_052346825.1 Candidatus Fimivicinus sp.
GCTTTGGATCATTATGAGCGGATCGCGGTCTATGGGGACTACGACGCGGACGGCGTGACCGCCACTGCGGTGCTTTACTCCTATCTGGAAACACAGGGAGCGGATGTGTTTTACGATATTCCCGAACGGGAAACCGAGGGCTACGGGCTGCACCGCGCTTCGATCGACGAGATGGCCCGGCGCGGTGCGAAGCTGATCATCACGGTCGACAACGGCGTAAGCGCGCTGGATGAGGCGGAATACGCGGCTTCACTCGGGCTTGACCTGATCATAACCGACCACCACCGGGCCGGCGATACACTGCCCCGTGCCGACGCGATCGTCGATGCGCACAGGACGGACTGCAACTGCCCCTTCCGCGATCTGGCGGGCGTGGGCGTGGCATTTTACCTGGCTGCCGCGTTGGAGGGCGACGTTCAAACGCTTCTGGACGATTATGCCGATCTGGTGGCGCTGGGCACCATTGCGGATGTCGTCTCGCTCCACGGGGAAAACCGTAAACTGGTTCGTTGCGGGATGGAGCGCATCAATGCCGATAGCCGCATCGGCCTTCAGGCCCTGCGCAAGGCGGCAGGCTTTGCAGACAAGCCGCTCACCGCCGTCAACGTCGCCTTTACGCTCGCGCCGCGCATCAATGCAGCGGGCCGCATGGGCTCGGCGCAGCGCGCGCTGCACCTTTTGCTCAGCGAGGATGAGGCGGAAGCCGCCTCCCTGGCGGAGGAAATCTGCCAGACCAATGCCCTGCGGCAGGAAACGGAGCTTGCGATCCTCCGGCAGGTGGAGCAGCAGCTCGACGAGCACCCGCAGCGCCGCTTTGACCGGGTATTGGTCGTCTCTGGAGAGGGATGGCATCCCGGCGTGCTCGGCATCGTCGCCGCGAGGCTGACAGAGACCTATGGCCGGCCGAGCATTGTCATCACCACGGACGGCGAGCAGGCCAAGGGCTCCGGCCGGAGCATCGAAGGCTTTTCCCTGTACGATGCGCTGGTGGCTTCCAGGGATATGCTGATCCATTTTGGCGGGCACACGCTCGCCGCAGGTTTGGAGCTTGCGAGCGGTGCGATCGGCGCATTTCGGGAAGCCATCAATGCATATGCCGCGCAGAGGGCCATGCCGTTTCCTGCCCTGCGGCTCGACTGCCGCCTGAATCCCATCTATCTCACGTTGGACATGATCGATGCGGTCAGCGGGCTCGAGCCCTTCGGCGCGGGCAATCCACAGCCGCTGTTCGGCCTGTTTCGGATGCGGCTCGAGGCCGTCCAGCCAGTCGGCGGCGGCAAGCATCTGCGCCTTCGTTTTTCGCGCGGTGGCACGTTGATCACGGCAATGCGTTTTGGGATCACCTCTGCAGAATTTCCATACCGCATCGGGGATATTGTCGATCTGGCGGTACGCGCGGCGCGTAACGAATTTCGAGGCAAGGCGGACATATCCATCCAGATTCATGCAATGCGTCTGTCTGGGCTGGATGAGGACGCGCTCTTCCACGATGAACGGCTTTATGAAGCATACCGCCGCGGTGAGCTGCATACAGTGGAGGAAGCCAATCAGGCGCTGCCCACCAGAGAGCAAACGGCGCAGGTATACCGGATGCTCCGCGCGAACGCGGGCTGGCGCTTCGGGGCGGAAATGCTCTGCCTGCGGCTTTCAGGAAAGGGCGGGAACCTCTGTCAGGTACAAGTTGCCCTTGACGCGATGGAGGAGCTTCATTTGATTCAAAAGGCCGACGGGGGGAATATTATCCTTCCGCCGGATACAATAAAGGTAAACCTCGGCGATTCATTAATTTTACAAAGCCTGCGGGCGATTGGAGGCGAAGGGCATGACGGAAGAAAAAAAGAGGCCTGAGGCGGATCTTCACGACAGCCTGCCGGTCATCCGGGACGCTACCGCCACGAAGCAAAAGGAGAATGCGCCCGATCCCCAAAAAGGAGATGGTTATGCCGCCCTGCGGGAGCTTCTTGCCAAAAGCTTTTCCGTCGAGGAGATCGCTGAGGTCGACAAAGCTTATGCGCTCGCACGCCAATCGCACGAAGGGCAGCTGCGCTATTCCGGCGAGCCCTATATCATCCATCCCATCTGTGTGGCGCGTATCCTCGCAGAGATGGGCATGGACAAGGAATCCGTCATCGCTGCGCTGCTGCACGACGTGGTGGAAGACACGGCTGAGACGCTCGACGACATCCAGGCAAAATTCGGCAAAGCCATCGCCTATCTTGTCGACGGCGTGACCAAGCTCGGTAAGGTCCCCCTTTCGACCAAGGAGGAGCAGCAGGCGGAAAATATCCGCAAGATGCTGCTGGCGATGTCGCAGGATATCCGTGTCATCATCATCAAACTGGCCGATCGGCTGCACAATATGCGCACTCTGAATTTTAAGCCGCCGCAGAAACGGCGCGACACGGCGCTCGAAACACTCGAAATTTACGCTCCCATCGCGCACCGTCTCGGCATTCGCGCCATCAAGGAGGAGCTTGAAGACCTTGCGATCAGCTATCTCGACCCGGTGGCCTATCATGAGATCGAGGAATCCATCCAACTGCAGGGCAATGCGCGCCGGGAATTTCTGGAAGAAATTAAAGAGCGGATTCAGGCCCGCGTCGACCAAGTCGTACCGGGCGCCCGGATCGACGGGCGCATCAAGAGCGTTCACGGCATTTACCGCAAGATGTACATGCAGAACCGCAACTTTGACGAAATCTACGATATCTATGCCGTGCGCATCATCGTGGATTCCGTGATTGACTGCTACAACTGCCTGGGCATTATCCACGATATGTTCCGCCCGATCCCAGGCCGGTTCAAAGACTATATTTCCACCCCAAAGCCGAATATGTACCAGTCCCTGCACACAACAGTCATTGGCAAGGAAGGCGTTCCTTTCGAGGTGCAGATCCGCACGTGGGAAATGCATTATACGGCGGAATATGGCATCGCTGCGCACTGGAAATATAAGCTTGGCATGTCCGGCAAGGACAAATTTGAGGAGCGGCTCGCCTGGATCCGCCAGCTTCTCGAAAATCAGAAGGACAGCGAAAATGTGGAGGACATCGTCCAGACGATCAAGAGCGACCTCGTGCCGGATGACGTGTTCGTTTTCACCCCTCGTGGCGACGTCATCAACCTTCCCGCTGGCGCAACAGTGATCGACTTTGCCTATGCCATCCATTCTGCTGTGGGCAATCGCATGGTCGGCGCGAAGGTGGACGGCAGGATCGTGCCGCTCGACTATCAAGTCAAGACCGGCGAAATCGTCGAGGTCCTCACCTCCTCCCAGCCCGGCAAGGGGCCGAGCCGGGACTGGTTGAAGATCGTGCGTACCAGCGAGGCACGCGGCAAAATTCGCACCTGGTATAAAAAGGAAAAGCGTGAGGAAAATATCATCGAAGGCAAGGCAGAGCTGGAGCGGGAATTTAAGCGCAACAATATCCGCCTGGCAGATGACGAGCTCAAGGATTTTCTCCAAAAAATCGCTGAGCGGCAGCACTGTAATTCCATGGACGATTTTTACGCTGCCATCGGCTACGGCGGCATCTCCGTCATCCGCATGATGCCCTCCATCAAGGAAGCCTATTACAAGCTCATCAAAGCAAATCAGCCGCCTGAAGTGGTCATTGCGCCGCCGAAAAAGCGCGTGAAAAGCAGCGAGGGCGTGATCGTGGAGGGCATCGACAACTGCCTGATCAAATTTGCACGATGCTGCAGCCCCCTGCCCGGCGATCAGATCATCGGCTTTATCACACGCGGGCACGGCGTGTCCATCCATAAACGCGACTGTACGAACGTCCCCCAGGTCATCGCCCTGTGCAACGAGCCAGAGCGGTGGATTACCGCCTACTGGGACAAAAACGTCAAGGAGGAATTCAAATCCTCCCTGCTCATCACATGCCTGGACCGCGTGGGGCTGCTGGCGGACGTGTCCGGCCAGCTCGCCAATATGCATGTGATGATCCATTCGATGAACACGCGCGAGCTCAAGGACGGCCGCTGCACACTGACGATGACGATCACGGTCGACGGCGTGGAGCACCTGCGCAGCGTGATGGCGAAGGTGGCAAAAATCGACGGCGTGCTCAAGGTCGACCGGTCGTAAGGCAGATTTCAGGCGCTAGACGCGGGAGCAGGAAGAATGCCGCATGGACAGAGCATGTGACGGTATTTTTCGGAAAGGAGCCGAAATGCCACATGAACGCATTGATAAATTGATCGCCTCCCAGGGCACGC
>DAWDUP010000114.1:4234-5301 GCA_052346825.1 Candidatus Fimivicinus sp.
ATATCAAAATACCTTTATCTGATGCTCGATAAGCCCGCGGGCGTGGTTTCCGCGAGCCGGGACCCGAAACGGGAAACGGTGGTTGACCTCGTCCCCGCGGAATTTCGCCGGGCCGGGCTCTTCCCTGCCGGGCGGCTCGATCAGGATACGACCGGCTTCGTTTTGATCACGGACGATGGCGATTTTGCCCACCGTATCCTCTCCCCCAAAAAGCATATCTCCAAAACCTATCTCGCGCGGCTCGCTCGCCCAGCGGACGATATGCTCATGGATGCCTTCCGCGCGGGCGTCGTGCTCGCCGATGGCACGCGCTGCATGGAGGCGGGGCTCCGGATTTTGGAGGGCGGCAAAACGCCTTTGGCGGAGGTGGTGCTCCATGAGGGGAAATACCATCAGATCAAGCGCATGTTTGCCGCGCTGGGCAACGAAGTCACTGCGCTGCGCCGGATTAAGATGGGCGGCCTCTCGCTCGACGAAACGCTCGGCCCAGGTGGGTGCCGAAAGATCACGGCCGGGGAACTGGCCTTGATTACACAGGAGCAATCGGAGCAGGGCGCAGGACACGCGAGCCAGGAGGGCGCGCCCTGAGCAACACGCTTTCCTGCCGTGCTCGGGCAGTATGTCGTGGCAGGCGGTCGCGATCTGCACCAGCTTTTTTGCCTGATGCTTGTCACCTCCACGCTCTTTTCGGATATATCCGCTTCAGGTTGGCGAATCAGACTGGGAAAGGAGTGCCACTGTGGAAACATGATGCTGCCATATGGAACACACCGGCGCATGCTGCGCTGGGATGATCTGCACGGGCTCCGGCGGCGCTTCACCGGAGCTTGTCCCGTCCGAGGCGACACTCTGCCGCATGCGCGCGCAGGATCGGGAGGAAATGCTGCGCTGAGCGGATAAAGCGCGTGGATAAATCCAAACGGGCAAAAATCAAGGCCGGGAATTTATGTATTCCCGGCCTTGTCTTCACGCTCTCCCCGCGGGCCCAGACCAAAGCTGACGGACAACGCGCGGTTGATGCGGTTCATATCTTCCGGCGCAAGGTTTCCCATGCGCTCGCGCAGACG
>DAWDUP010000114.1:5311-6636 GCA_052346825.1 Candidatus Fimivicinus sp.
ACGATCGAATCTTTTGCGAGCCCGCAGTCACTTGCGTGCACCTGAATGTGCGTGGGCAAATTGGTTTTATACTTCTGGCTGGTGATGGCGGCGGCGATGACCGTCGGGCTGAATTTGTTGCCCACGTCGTTCTGCACAATCAGCACAGGCCGGACGCCGCCTTGCTCAGAGCCTACAACAGGGCTCAAATCCGCGTAATAGATATCTCCCCGTTTGATTGTCACTTTTCATCACTCTCCAACGGAATTTGTTTTTCGCATTTCTATTTTTGACAAGCCGTGGCGTAATTAAACATCGGATTTGAATTTCGGGGAGCTAAAATTCAAATGCCGGATCGCTGTATTCGTTTTGCGCGGGGGTATATTTGATACAATACAATGTATTCTGTCGTCCCGCAATGTGTGCAAAGGGCGCGAGGCATTTTGCCTCACGCCCTTTCAAAAAACATTCGCAGGCCCAGCATGGTCTGACTTTGCGTTTTTATACATGCGTTTTCAATCTGTGTACACCTATCACCGCTTTTTAGGCCATTTATTTTTCCTCAATCGGTTTAAAGTTGGTAAAAGAAGCCTCCAGCTTGCAGGCCGGAACGGAAATCGAAAGGAGCGCGCCCGTCGCCCCGTCCTGCACAAGCTCAAATGCACCGGATTTCGTCTCGCCTTTATAATGCCACTGGCCGTCCTTTTGCGTGATATCGAGCGATTCCAGCCGTGCGAGCGCTTCGATGGAATTGACCACCGCCGCGCCTAGTGCAGACTGTGGGAATTGAGACAAATCGACGTCAAAGGCAAGGGATTTATATTCCACACGATAGGAATCGCCGTTCCAGAGGATGGTAACGCCATTGAACATCTGCGGCTCGGTCACCCGAATCTCGCAGGAGAGCAACGCATGGCGGACAATATGCGCTTTGATGGTCTGCTCGGATATGACCGCTGTCATATCCGCTTCAAATTGGTCCGGGAGCGCAGGCGGCTGGTCTTTTCCTCCGCCCTGCCCTTTGCCGCCGCACGCGGGCAGCAGGAGCAAGACCGCCAGCAGCAAACAGAGCCATTTTCCTTTTTTCATCGCGCGTTCATCCCTTCCAAAAAGCGGCTATCCGCCGAATCTTTTCAGCAAAACCGGCAGCTCATCGGCCATGAGCGTGGGTGTCATACCGCACATCGAATAGTGCTTCGCCGCTTCATCTCCCGCCAATCCGTGGAGATAAGCCGCGGCGGCCGCCGCTTTAAGCGGCTCCATGCCCTGCGCAACGAGGGACGCGAGCATACCGGCCAACAGGTCTCCACTGCCGCCCTTCGCCATGCCGGGATTGCCCGTACGGT
>DAWDUP010000114.1:6653-6923 GCA_052346825.1 Candidatus Fimivicinus sp.
CCAGCAGTGAGGCGCTGCGCCCGTCAGCGACCACCGTATTCGCGCCTTTCAGCACGAGGGTCACGCCATATTCCCGCGCAAACCGGCGCGCCGCACCCGCGCGGTCCGCCTGAATTTCCGCAGCCGTACAGCCACAAAGCCGCGCCATCTCGCCCGGATGGGGCGTTAAGATCAGCGGCACTTTGGCGGCTTTTAAGATATCTATATGCGCCGCCGCGATATTTATACCGTCCGCATCGAGAACCACGGGGCAGGACGCGGCAGAAAAGA
>DAWDUP010000115.1:0-6839 GCA_052346825.1 Candidatus Fimivicinus sp.
GGCCGAACGGAAAAGGAAGGGCCTGCGCGGCCTGAGCGCGGTCCAATGTCTTTTTCCCTTGTCAAGGCAATCGAAAAGGGCAGGCGTAACGCGGAAATTTCATGAAATTGTTCTTGTGCATTTTGATGAAACAATAGCCCTTTTTCGACAGGCTGAAGAGACTGCCGCACAATACATCACCATTGTGCGGCAGTCTCTTTGAAAATGCATTTAGCGGGGCGGCGGTTACGGCCCACATTTGAATGTCCCTATGTAATTCACAGGTTTGCCAGATCGTATGGCGTGCGTTGATAGACGAAATAATTGAGCCAGTTGGAAAAAATCATGCTGCCCGCAGTGCGCCAGGTCATCGGCGGCGTGCGCTGTGGATCGTTATCTGGAAAATAATTGAATGGAATCCCGATTGGAAGGCCGCGGCTGACATCCCTGAAATATTCTGTAGCAAGTGTTTCACGATCGTATTCGGAGTGCCCGGTTGAGTAAAAATTTCTGCATTCCATATCCGATATGAGATGAACGCCCGCTTGATCAGAAAAGGAGAGAATCTGCAAATCCTTTACCAGAGCGATGTCGGAGCGGCGAATTTCCGTATGCCGGGACTGAGGGACATAGAAAATATCGTCCAGCCCGCGCATGAGCGGATGATAGGGATCAAGCGCATGATGGGGGAAAATGCCAAATAATTTTTTCTCCAGCGGATATTTGGGAATCCCATAATGGTAGTAAAGCGCAGCCTGCGCGCCCCAGCAGATATGAAAGGTGGAGTAAACATTCGTCTTGGTCCACTCCATGATCATGCAGAGTTCTTCCCAGTAGTCGACTTCTTCAAAGTCGAGATGTTCAACAGGCGCTCCTGTGATAATCATGCCGTCAAATTTTTCTTCGCATACATCGTCGAAAACTTTGTAAAATTTCAGCATGTGCTCTGCCGAGGTGTTTTTCGACTGATGGGTGGCCGTTTGTAGCAGCTCGACTTCAATTTGCAGAGGAGAATTACTGAGCAGGCGCAATAGCTGCGTCTCTGTTACGATTTTCGTCGGCATCAAATTTAAAATCAAAATTTTCAAAGGACGGATATCCTGCGTTAGCGCGCGGGATTCTGACATGACAAAAATGTTTTCCAGCTCTAAGCTATGCCGGGCCGGCAGCTGGTTGTCAATTTTGATTGGCATTGCACAACCCTCCCTTTCCTGCGCGTTCTTTTCTCCGATTGTGTAGAATTTTAGTATAGCAGAATTCGATACTTTTCACAAGGCTTTCAGGAGCCTTCAGCGATAGAAAAAAGAGTGAAGTTGCAGCCGCCCTTATGTAGCCTGCTGATAGCCGAAAGGCCGGTTCAGTGTGCTCTCATACCAATACAAATCATCAAAAGTCCTGTATCCATGGCCGTTTGTATGGCAGGATACAGGACTTTTTTCTTCTTCTGTCGATCAGAGGAAAAAGGATTTTATTGTTCCCCGTTATGGACTTCCAGAATTTCGTTTTCACGAAAGAGAAGCGACAGGCACCAGATACCCGCAAGAGCGACTACTGTATAAATGATACGGCTCAGAATAGCGCCCTGGCCGCCACAGATCCACGCGACGATGTCAAACTTGAACAAACCAATGCTGCCCCAGTTGATCGCGCCGATAACAACGAGGATCAGAGAAATTCGGTCCAGCAATTTTTTCAACTCCTTCAATGATTTCATGGATAGTATAGGCCGGAATGAAAAAAATATGCGGATGCAGAATGGAAAATGAAGGAAATATTTCAAATAAAATAACTGGAAAGGTGAAAACAGCCTGACCAAAACCGACAGAAAAGCGATGGCCCGAAAGCTATAATAGGATTATCAGGTTTTTAGGGGGCGGTGGGGTGTCACAGGTCGTATATGTCGATGTGCTGCTCGCGCTTAACCTTTTTATCAATTATCTCCTTTTGCTATCCGGAGCCTGCCTCCTACGGGAAAAAGTGCAGCGCTGGCGGCTTCTGCTGGGGGCTGCGCTGGGCGCCATTTATGCTCTGGTTATTTTTTTACCCGAGCTTCCCAATGTAGTTTCTGTGCTTTTAAAGGCGGTATTTTGCGTGACCATTGTGTTGGCGGCCTATCCAGTCCACGGAATCCGGCATTTTGGAAAACTGGCCGCCTGTTTTCTCGCCGCTAATTTTATCTTTGCCGGCCTGATGATGGGCCTTTGGTTCCTGTTTCGTCCGAAGGGGATGGTGTATCAAAATGGGACAGTTTATTTTGATATCAGCATTACGCTTTTGATTTTTACGGCGATCGTCTGCTATGGGCTGACGGTCTTGTTTTCAAGACTTTTCCGGCACAGAGCACCTGAGAACCAGGTGTATGATTTGCAGATCGAACTGAATGGAAAAACACTGCGGACACAGGCCTTGCTCGACACAGGCAACAGCTTGTCGGATTGTTTCACCGACACGCCGGTGATCCTTTTGGAATATGCACATGCGCAAACGCTGCTGCCGCCTGAGCTAAAGGAATTTTTCCGAAGCCGCCCTTCGGAACTGCATGCGCCGCCTGGAGCTTCAGAGCTCGGCTTTCGATTGATCCCATATCATTCTGTGGGGGGGACGGGCCTTTTGCCTGCCTTTCGGCCGCAAAAAGTGCTTATTTATGATACACAAAAACAAATGGAAGCGAAGGATGTTCTGGTAGCTGTCGTCAACGACCGGCTGGCCGCGGGGGAATATGGGGCGCTGCTCAATACGCGTCTGGTGCAGGGAGGCATACAAGATGGAATCTGTCATAACAATCGTGCTACATAAACTGGTTTACTGGCTGTGCAGGCTTTCCTGCCGCACCGGGACGATTTTTTATATCAACGGCCCGCAGGCGCTTCCAGCCCCTCTGACCAAAGAGGAAGAGGCAAAGCTGATACAGCGGCTTGCGCAGGGAGATGAAAGCGTGCGGGAGCAGCTGATTGTACACAATCTGCGCCTGGTCGTCTATATTGCACGCAAATTTGAGAATTCGGGCGCCGGCATCGAGGATTTGATTTCGATTGGAACAATCGGCCTCATCAAAGCGGTTAATACCTTCTGCCCGACGCGGAATATCAAACTGGCGACCTATGCCTCGCGTTGCATAGAAAATGAGATCCTGATGCACCTTCGCAAGACAAATTCGCAGCGCTCCGAGGTATCGATCGATGAGCCGCTCAATATCGATTGGGACGGAAACGAGCTGCTGCTCTCCGATGTGCTTGGCAGCGAGCCGGATACGGTGAATATTGGAATTGAGGTGGAGGACGAACGGAATTTGCTCCTCGAGACGGTCGGCAGGCTGGAGGAGCGCGAAAAGCTGATCATGTGCATGCGGTTTGGAATCGGCGGTGAAAAGGAGCATACGCAAAAGGAAGTGGCGGATATGCTGGGCATTTCCCAAAGCTATATTTCCCGATTGGAGAAGCGAATTATCGAACGCCTGAAGAAAGAACTGGAAAAGGCAATCTGAAAAAGAGCCCGCTGCAAATGCCATTCACAGCATTTGCAGCGGGCTCTTCCAATGATAAAGCTATGTATTATTACAGATCAATTTCAAGATCCTGATAATAGAATTTTTGATCCCGCTCGTTGATCTCCCGCAAAACACGGCACGGGTTGCCTACGGCGACCACATTGGCGGGGATATCTTTTGTGACGACGCTTCCCGCACCAATCACGGAATTGTCGCCGATATGGACACCCGGCAGCACGATTGCCCCCGCGCCAATCCACACATTATTGCCGATGTGGACAGAGATATTGAATTGAGCCACCTGCAGGCGCAGCGCCGGATCAATCGGGTGCCCTGCTGTGGCAATGACGACATTCGGGCCAATCATCACATTATCTCCGACAAAGATATCCGTATCATCTACCAGTGTTAGATTAAAATTGGCATATACGTTGCTGCCAAAATGCGTATATTTGCCCCAATTTGCATGAAGAGGAGGCTCGATATAGCAGTTTTCACCGATCTCGGCCAGCAGTTGTTTCAAAATCTGTTCTCTTTTTTGCGATTCAGACGGGCGCGTGTGGTTGTAATCATACAAAATTTCGAGGCACTGGGTCTGCTCGTTGGCGATTTCTTCATCTGTACAGAAGTAAAGCTTTCCGCTTTGCATCCGCTCCTTGGCTGTCATATCTTCTCCTCCTGGCAGGATCAATACATTTCGTCATCGTTATTTGTCAGCTTGCGTTTTAATTCTGCCAGCGCTTCTTCGATGGCTTGAATGGATCGGTCGCTGGCCTTGTTGAGCTGCGAGCCGCGGAACATACGCCCGGTTTTATGAAGCCCAGGGCGCTTGAGCTTCTGATAATTGTCAAGCTGCTCCTTTGTTTCCGTCAGGCGGGCGGAGAAATCTCCCGCCCAGGAGGACTGTTCCGTGCGTTTGCTGACAGACTGTTGAAATTCGGCCATCTTCTGCTCGATGGTCTCCTTCATGGATCGCATTTTATCCATCAGCTTGCGGATATCCAGCGCCGTGCGGACCGCGTTGATCAGATCTGCAAGGAAAACCGCGAAAATCAGGCCGAGAATGATATAGACGATATTGGCCGGGATCATAGAAATGATTTCTTCAACCGGCGGATGGACGATATAAAAGAAAACGATCGTCGCGATGCCCCAGTAGAGGGAATTGCGCAGGCAGATGCGCCCTTGGATATTGAATTTCCGGTCGGAATAATCCCACCAGCGCGCGTGGAACAGCTTTTCCATCAATACGCTCGTGATAAATTCTACAATATCGGCAACAATCATGCCTACGATAAACAGCAAAACCGGCTTTAAAACAGAGGGGATTGCATAGCTGTCCTTGATTGGCGAGAGGCAGACGAGCAATGCAACGGCGCCCGTGCCATAAATGGGGCACATAGGGCCTGTCAAAAAGCCACGGTTAATCCATTTGCGTTTGGCAAGGGAGCAGTAAATCGATTCCATCAGCCAGCCGGCTGCGCTATAAAAGAAAAAATACAAAACATAGGTTGGAATAATAGGCGCCATTCACTCTTCTCCTTTCGCTTAAGCTTCCAGCCGTTGGCGGATGATTTCCTTATGCTTTTTCGCCTGCTTTGGGATCAGAGAGAGGATCAGCTCCCAGGTAGCGCAATATTTATCCGCCATGCTTACGATAAACGATTCCCGATAACGCGGGGGGCGGACGGTCAGGGGCCACATATGTTTGATGATAATATCCTCTTCCTTTTTGCTCAGTGTACATAGCTCGCGGGCATTTTTGAGTGCAAACCCGGGATGCAGATAGCCGTGCGGACGGTGGCTCGGGTCTTTTTCGCGCCAGTCGTAGTAAAAAAGATCGTGCAGAATTGCGCCTCGGGAGGCCGTACGATAATCCAGCCCCAGCCGCCTGCATGCCAAAAAGCTGACGTAAGCCACGCTCGTGATATGCTGGAGGCGGTCGATATCGAGGTGCTGTTCATAGATGGAAAGCCCCTGAACCTCCGGACGGCTATATAAATCTTCAATACATTCAAAAAAGGTGGGACTCATATGATCGCGTCCTAGAAAAGAACTGATATAAGCCTGGTGCAATTTGTTCATAAAATCAAGCGCTCACTTTCTCATTCAGATTTCAAAGAAGAATTACGATTGGATCATTCTGGATCAGAGATTCGGATAATACAGTAAAGTATACTATAACCGGCGTGAAAATCCAAGGTGAATCGCCGGATTGTTCCCGTTCCTTAACAATTTTTTACTTCCTGTTCATAAAACAGGCCATTTCTCCTGCAGAAAACGAGCTACCGCATCCTCTGCATTGGAGCGAATGACGCCTGTAGCTGCTTTGCGGACGCGCCCCAGCGCATTGGATACGGCATAGCTTTCGTCTGCGTCTGCGAAAAGGGGCAGGTCATTGAGATTATCTCCGAAGGCCACCATGCGCTGTGCTCCCGTAAACTGCTTGAGGAAGGCGGCCCCGGCCGATTTACTGGCTTTGCTGCTGAAGACCTCTATCAGCCAGTAATCGGAATAGGTGTCCTTATAAAACACATGGGAAATGTCTTTCACCTCAGCGAGCTCCTGCACAATTGGCAAAAGCTCTTCATAACGGTCAAACATGGTCAGGTAAATGGGGCTGGTCGTTTCTGTTACCGTCAGCCGTTCTACTGCGATAAATCGCTTTCCGGGTGCATTCTTGCGGTCTTCATAGTATTCCCGGTTGATTTCCGGTTTAAGCTGTGTAAAGCAAACCTCCAGTTTATTTTTATTCAAGCGGTTGAAAAAGGGGCTTTTTCCATGGCGCTCGAATATTTCCAGCGCGGTCCGCGCGGCGTCCACAGGAATCGGGTAAACAGAAATCATTTTCTTTTGTGTCAGATCATAGATGAGAACGCCGTTCATTAGAACAACCGGCAGGCGAAGATGGAGCTTTTCCAAAAGTGGCGCGGCGCTGGATGCGCTACGGGCCGTTGCAACCGTGAAAAGAAGCCCTTCTTCTATTAAAACATTCAAAAGACGGGCGGTCTGATTCGATATCCTGCATTCCGGTGTGAGTAGAGTACCGTCAAGATCACTGATATAAAGTGTTTCCAATGTTGATTTCCTGCTCCTTCCCTGTGTGGATTGCTTCTGCTCTTAAACTGATAACAGTTTTGGATTTTACCTCTTTTTCAGAAAAAGGGCAATAGAAAAGGAAACGCTCAGCAAAGTTATCGCCGAAAATACTTGCCACAGGGGTCAGAAATTAGTATAATAAAAAAACAGTTGCAAACATTTCGGTATATAGATACTGTAGCATTGCCCTCAAAACCGTTGTTGCCCCTGTTCACCGATGCTAGCATCGGTAAACAAGGGGAAACAGCGCCGCCCGGCAGCCGCAAAGCCACGT
>DAWDUP010000116.1:0-6783 GCA_052346825.1 Candidatus Fimivicinus sp.
TCAAGCAGCAAAAGGTTCGCCCCAGACAGCAGGAGCTTGCCAAGGCTCAGCTTTGACTTCTGGCCGCCGCTGAGCGTGCCGCAGGGTTGGCCAAAATCCTTTTCCGGGAAGCCGAGGCCCATCAGTGTCGCACGGGTACGGCTGCGGTAGGTAAGCCCTCCCATGCGCTCAAATCGGTCGTTCAGATCCTGCTGCCGGTTGATCAACGCGTTGAGGTCCCCCTCCTCCGCCTCCAGCAGGCGCGTCGTTTCAGACAGCTCCCGCTCAACCTGCATCACGTCCGCAAAAACGGACAGCATTTCGTCATAGATACTGCGCGCGGCGTCTGCGCAGGCGTGCTGCTCCAGATAGCCGACGCGCGCCTGCTTCGAGAGAAAGGCCTCTCCGGCCGTAGGCTCCAGCTCCCCGGTAATCAGCCGAAACAGCGTCGTCTTGCCCGCGCCGTTTACGCCGATGAGGCCCACCCGGTCATGCTCGCCGACCTCAAAGGAAACACCGTCAAACAGGACCTTGTCGCCAAAGCTGACGTTTAAATTGTAAGCGTGTAAATATGCCATCGATCATAACACCATTTTCATTTCAAACTGTCTGTTATCATAGCATGTTTCCGCCCGGCAGGCAAGAACAGGCAAGAAAGCGCACCGTATGCTGCTGCCAGCATTCTAAATGACAGCAAACGTTTTGATGATCCGGCTGGCGCAAATGGCTGCACTCCTGCTCGGCAGGCTTTGTATTTTTATTTCAGAAAATTCGTTTATATGGTATGAAGCGTTCTTACGAACGCACTTCAACATATTTCAAAATCTCCTGGGCGGTCCAGCTTTTTTGCTTTGCTCCTGATTGCGGGGCAAACAAACGGCAGGCATATAAAAATAGGAACTGATGCCCTCCCCATCTTCACGGATTATCCGGCAAACGCGCAGTGAAAACTCCCCTGCAGCCCGTTGCTGCAGGGGAGCTCTCTATTGCATACCGTTAAGGCACGGCTGCAGCATTATTTCTGCCAATCATAGTTGTAGAAGCGAACCTTGATCGGGGCGGAAGTAGCGGTATTGCCATACACGTCCTCCACCGTCACCTTGATCCAGCAGGAGCGGGGTCCTACACCGTAGATGGCGCGGATCAAAGTCGTCTCTGCATCCGGAGATTCAATGGTTGCCTGCTGATCCTTATCAGACCAGTTCGCATAGCTCCACTTGACGCTCTTCAGCTCAACGCCTTCGTTGGTCTGCAGACCAACCGCGACCGGAACAGCATCCCATCTCTTGGTCCACGGAACCTTTACGTACAGGACCTCGCCCTCCACCGGAGCGCCATTGCTCGTAATGGCAACGTTCTCAAGCTTCGTGGAGCGGTTTACTGCGAGATAGGCAGCCGTCAAAGCGTCACGAGCTTCGTCGACAGCTTTCTGGGAGGCATAGGTATGATCCAGAGCAACCTGGGCAGCTTCAAGCGCCTGTGTAAGGGTGGCCCACTGCTCGGCTGTCATGTCAGCCTCCTGAAGGCCGGCGTTCTGAACCCTCTGGATGATCTCCTCAAGCTGCGCCTTATTCGCGCGGACGTGGATCACACAGCTGACTTCAAAGCCGCCGTCCACCGATGTAGCAGTAATCATGGTATTGCCGGGGGCAACCGCAGTGACAACGCCGCCGTCCACCGTTGCAACAGCCTCATTGGCAGATGCCCAGACAACATCCTTATTCTTTGCAGTGCTCGGCTTGAGGGAAACGGTCAGCTTCGTTGTCTCGCCCTCATAAACCGTCGCTTCCGTGCGGTCAATCGAGATGTCCGTCACCTTCCGCTGGAAGAGTGCGATGAGCCGCTCAAAGAACTTGATCAGGCCGTTCGTGCCCACACCGTCGCCTGTGACAAAGCCGAGGGTAATCATATCGAGGAGCTTGTCCGCAAGCTTCGCAAGGTTGGCCAGGTCCTCATTGCCGCTGTTGTAGAGAGCCTGGAACACAGCGTTCCAGCGCTCATTGAAATCCTTGAGCGCGCCAATTGCGCCGTCCGCAGCCTGATCAGTGCCCTTGAAGATCGTGTAGGTGGCGCTGAGAATCTTATCGACGCCGTTATCCTCTTGATACATCTTTGCAAAGGTATTCAGCACGTCGCGCAGGCTCTGCTTGAGCTGGTCGTTCATGCCAACCTTGTTGGCGATCAGATCGGCAACGATGTTAATGTTGTCCTCATAGAACGCGATCTCCACCACATTGCGCAGGATCACCGTGACGAAATCCGCCTTGTCCACATTCTCAAGGCGATAGGCCGTCTCTCCGGACTTGGAGGTATACGGCGTGACCGTACCAACCGTCAGCATATTCAGGTCATATAGGAACGGGATCTTCAGATTGACCGGCTCGCCGTTGATCTTAAGGCCCGCGAGCGCGTCAATGACGAGCTGGGTCAGGTCAAGATTCAGGCTGAAGTCGATGCTGTAGATCGGGCGGACGGTATCGAGCAGGACGAAGATCGCCTGCGCGGTGTTTTCAACGCAGACCTGAAGGCCGTCGTTATTGATAAAATATAGAAGGTTCGGCAGGATCTCGAAGACCTTATTCACCGGATCGGTGTAGATGTCCTCAAGGAGGTTGAGCACCGGCTTGAGGATTGCGCTGAGCGCAGCGCTGCTGTCTTTCCGGACTGCCGCAACATACTCCTCATAGGACAGAATGTCTTCCGGGTTGCAGCCGAGGTTTTCCAGGATCGGGAGGATCCCCGTCTTGTAGCCCGGATAGCCGTTGGCCTTCACCGCGCCGAGCACCTCAAGATCCTCATCCGCGAGAACGGTTGCGAGGATCGGAGTAACCGGAGCAAGCGCTTCGGTCAGCGCCTTGGCAAAGCCGTCCTTGTCGCCGTCCTCGAAGCCCCAGTTGTAGCCTTCCGTAACCTTGTCCCAGGAGGAGAGGTCGATACCCACAAGGCCGAGGATCGGTTTGAGATCAATGCCCAGGCCGCCGAGCAGGTCTTTCACCGTCAGAACGATCTTCGTGACCGTCTCGTTGGTGTAGATGCCCGTGACATAGGATTTGATCAGCTCGCTGAGCTTCAGGGTATCCTTACCGCCCAGGATCAGCATCATGTTGTCGATATACTCCGGAAGACGGTCGGCGATGTACTGCGCCTGTTCCTTCGTCCAGTTTTCGCTGTAAGTCACATTGTTGATCACAGCGCCGGCCTCGCCGTTTGCAATGGCCTCGTCAGCCTGCTCGGAGAATGCATAGGTCATCTTCTTGGAGGCATACTCCTGCGGGACAAACAGCTCCGTCAGCGCGGCGATGACATGATCCGGATGATCGCCGAGATTCTTGAGGATCGCCATGACGTCGTCGCTGAGCTCTAACTGAGAGCCGGTTATGGAGCCGATCAGCGCAAAGACGGAAGTCAGAAAGTCATGGTCGCCCAGCAGCGGAAGAACATAGCGTAGAACTGCAAGTAATGTATCCGCCTTGTCCGTGACCAACGCATAGCGCTCGCCGCCCGTACGGCCGCTGGTGGTCTTCACCATCTCGCCGTGGCTGGCGAGAACCGTCTGATTGATGGTCGGGAGGACGATATTCGCATCGGGTGCGACCATTTTAAGAATTTTCGGGATCAGCGTGTTGATATCGTTGATCGGGAACAGATCGCCGACGCCTTCGATTCCCTTCAGGGTTTCATAAAGGTTAATCGTGATGTCCTGATTGACGACATCCCAGATGATCTGGACTCTGACATGCGGGTTGATGATAATGCCGCTGAGGATCTCATCAATCATGCCGAATTCCATGATATAAGCAAGCTTCGGCAGAAGATCAAGGAGCTTCTCTACAGGCTGCTCCGCCACAGTTTCGACCCAGGTCAGCAGCGGCGTCAGCACAGCGTCGATCATATCATCAGAAGTTTCCAGCGCGTTGAACTGCGCTGCAGATTTTACGCCGTCGCATTCGAGCACTTCCAGCAGCGGCAGGACTGCGTTGTTATACACATCCTTATGGCCCATGGTAAGCTCGATATAGGCAACGACAGAAAAACCGCCCTTATAGTCGTAATTGCCCAGCAGTGCGCGCAGGAACGGAGTCAGGCCGCCGAGTGAATGACCGATCGCCGCAACAAAGGACGCACGGTCCGTAACATTCCACTTGACGTTGTCCCAGTTGACAGAATCCCACTTGTTACCGGCAGCCTTCAGAGCGGATGCAACCTCGGGATAGCGGCTGCTGTCGATCCTTTCGCCCAGCGTGTCCGGGTAGATGTAAAGCCCGGCCTTCGTCAGGCCGCTGAGAAGGCCTGCCACTGTATCTGCGCTGACGACACTGAGGGTGTTGTTGATCTGGTCGACGATCATCGGGTACAGCATGCTGACAACGGAATTGACCGTCTTGTCCGTATACAATGCTCCAGAAACCGCGTTTTTAATGATATCTGAAAGCGTGCCGTCAAGGCCAAGAAGCTTTGTAACCTCTGCATTGCCCATCAGGGAGTCGAGCGCCTGAATCACATCTGCCAGCTTTTCGTTCGTAACCGTATAGGCCTCGTCCTCTGTGCGGGCGATATCACCGGGCAGGATGTCGCGCACCGGGTATTCCATCTCGGTCTTGACATAGCCCGTGTAGCCCTTGCTCTCAACAAACGCATTGTACTCCTCAAGCATCGGGGCGATCTTCGCATATTTCGCTTTCAGCGCATCGGAAGCGTCGATCACACCCATGATGCGGCCTTCCACGCCGCCGATGGCTTCTTTGACCGCCTTGTAGTTGAGCAGCGTAATCTTGCCGTAATCGTCATAATGGTCGATGGCCTTGTCAATCTGCGCTTCCACGCGGTTGGTCAGCGTCGTATCGATCGAGGCGATGTAAGCTTTGATCGCAGGATACTTGTCGCCAAATACGCGGTCGATCGCCGCCTGATCGAATTTTTCGATCTCTGCCAGCTTCGTGTTCGCAGTGGCGAGGTAGTTGTCGATCAGCTCATCCGTCGCAATCTTCGTCAGATCCATGCCGAGCAGATCCGCATTGAAATAGACAAAGTAATCGATCAGCGCGGCCTCTTCCAGCTTACGCGCCTGCAGCTCGATATCGGCATCCTTGAGGAATGCAGTGATATAATCAGTGCCCTGCGTGAAAACACGGCTGATCGCGCCCTGCGTGCGGGAGGTCACCATCGCATACTGCTCCGTTACCGTCTTCGCCGCATTGAGCACTTCGTCGTCAGCAGCGGTTGCAAGATTGATATTGTGGATGACCTCGTCAATCGCGGCCTTGAAGCCCCTGAGCTCGATGACTTCCTTCTCCTCATTCACAGAGGCAATGAAGGCATCGATCTTCTCCATGGTAAGGCCGGTTTCAGCAAGCGCATAAGCAACCGCATCAGCGGTGCAGCCCTTGAGATTCGCCTTAAGTGCGTTCGTCTCATCGAGCAGCGCAGCCAGCGCGCCGTGCTCCATCGCAGTGGGATCGTTCTTCATCTTTTCAACGATCTGCTGCGCAAAGCCGAGCGCAAAGCTCTTGTCTCGCGCGATGATCGCGTCATTGATAAAGGTCTTGATCGCCGTCTTATCAAAGAAGTGGTTCATCACCGCGTCGTTGCCCCACAGGGAGCAGGCGTCCACGGCGGCCTGGTTATTCTGGACGAGCTGAACAAGTTCATCCGAATTCAGCTTGTCGAGATCCGTCTTAAGCAGGCTGGCGGTAAAATAATGACCAAAGGCCTTGAGCTGCGCCGGAATCTCCGTATTCATGCCGGTTTCCGTGCGGCTCCAGCCGTTCGCCTTTAAATAGTTGCAGGCATTTCTTGTGATGTTTAAAAAACCTGATCTCCAAACATAACGGCCATGGTTCCAGGTGTATTCCACCGCCGTCGGAATGGAATCCGGAAGCTTGGAGACATCCGCATCCTGCGCGAGCAGGATACTCGTTACATTGCGCACAACCCTGATACCATAGGTGCGTTCCTGCGGCTCGCTGGGTTCTGAGCTGTTTTTCCAATCCGAGTTGTTGCCGTTCATCCCGCCGACAAAGGCTTTGATGGCCGTGCGGGCGTTCGACAGGTCATCGCCGATAACACCGTATTCGTTTTGCAGCTTAGTCAGAACCGCCTCGGCTACACCGTGCGCCGTCTTGGAGGCATCGCTGCTCTCGCCTGTATGGCTGGGAGCTTCTGCGGTAGCAACGCTCCAGAATGCCTCCGCCGCTTTTTCGATATCACCAGTCGAATCGCTCACAACTGTGATGTAGTTTTGGGGGCTTCCCCAAGATGCGTGTTGTACTCCATCCAGCTTCAGCGCATCTGCCAAAACCTGATACGGGTCGTCGGCAGCGAAAGCTGAAAAACCTACGCTCAGGCTTGTCACGACCATTAAAATAGCCATGAAAACACTCAGCGCTTTTTTGGAAACTCTCATGTGCATACCTCTTTTCTTTTCATGATTCCTGTGCATCACCTTCCCATGATCCTCAGCCCTTTGCACAGGCATGTTACAAACGTTTGCAGAAGGGCCAATTCATATTCACCTCGTTTTTTCGAAAAATATTGTCACACTCCTTTTTTGTTGGAAGCTCCTAAACGACAGAATCTTCCTTCTTTATTAATAATAAATGAATATCCGTAGCTATTATTACAAATAGCAATTTAATAGTTTTTTAATGTTTTCGGGGAGGAGACCTAAAAAAAGCGCCTATTTACAAGGCTTTTTGCCTTTTATGCAATCCGTATTCCTCATTTCCCCTTTAAATCCAAAAATTGTTTTGTTACATATTGTATAATTTTGATCAATAAAGCCGAAAAAACGGCGGAAAAGCACTT
>DAWDUP010000117.1:0-6764 GCA_052346825.1 Candidatus Fimivicinus sp.
TGCCCGACCTCGGCAAAAACCACAGCCATGCCGGTATCCTGGCAGACGGGGATATCCAGCTCCTTCGCAGCATCGAGATTATCCAGCAGATCCTGCATGATGCCCTGAGGCAGCTCCTGCTCCTCACAGCCCGCGCAGGCAGAAATGCACTGCGTCAAATCCTCCGGCAGCCGTTTATTCGCCTCGATGCACATTTCGCGCACCGCATGCGTCACTTCTGAAACATTGATTTCCCGCATGAAAAGCCCTCCTGATCACCATTGCTTCTGTTCGCTTTACAGAGCCTTATGTAAAATTTTTCCGCTGCCGATAACAAGGGCCGGTTTTGCGGCGATGGTCAGCGGATCGCAGTTGAAGATGGAAAAATCCGCGTCCTTGCCCGGTTCGATTGAGCCCACGCGATTGGAGATGCCGCAGATTTCAGCAGGCGTGAGCGTGATGGCGCGCAGGGCCTCCTTATACGGGAGCCCCTCACGCACGGCGAGGCCCGCGCAGATCGGCAGATACTGGATCGGGATCACCGGATGATCGGTGATAATCGAGATGCGCACGCCCGCCTTTTGCAAAATACCCGGCGTGGCAGGGGTCAGCTCGTGCAGCTCCGGCTTGCAGCGCTCGGAGATCAGCGGCCCGCTCATTGCGGCCACATGCTTTTGCGCGAGCACATCCGCGATCTTGTGCCCCTGCGTGCAGTGGATGATTGCGTAATTCAGGCCGAATTCGCCGGCAATGCGCATTGCCGTGCAGATATCGTCCGCCCGATGCGCATGAATGTGCATGGGCAAGCCCTTGGTAAATAAAGGCTCGAGCGCTTCGAGCTTTGCGTCAAATTCACACAGCTCCCCTTCCTCCTGCGCGCGCTTCTTTTTCTCGATGTATTCCCTCGTTTTGGAGAGCTGCTCGCGGATGAGGGCAGCGGTCGCCATGCGCGTGGTAGGCGCTTCATTTTTCTCATGGTAAACGGACTTCGGATTTTCGCCGAGCGCAAATTTCATCGCAACGGGCGCTTTGATCACCATATCGTCGATGAATCGCCCATAGGTCTTCATGGCGACGAGCTGGCCGCCGATGGGGTTGGCGCTCCCCGGGCCGGTGACGACGCTCGTCACGCCCGCGCACACCGCCTCCTCAAAGCAATAATCGAGGGGATTGACCGCGTCGAGCGCGCGCAGCTGCGGGGTGCATGGGTCGGTCTGCTCGTTGATATCGTCGCCCTCAAAGCCGAGAGAATCCTCGCAGATGCCGATATGGGTGTGCGAATCGATAAAGCCGGGCAAGAGCATCGCGCCCTGCGCGTCGATGCACTCGCCAACTGAAAGCTCCGGCAACTCGTCCATCGGGCCCACGGCGACGATTTTATCCTTCAGGGTATCCACAAACCCATCCGCAATCACCGGGCCGGAGATGGTATAAATTTTTGCATGAATGATGCGCATGATCCATTTCCTTTCCTGATAGAATCAACACGTTCTATAAACTAGAGCGAGAAGCTATCCGGCAGCAGCTGTGAAAGCGTGAAGCTCCGGCATTCACCATCGGACCGGCCGAGCAGGATTCGGAAATCACTGCAAGGGCGATCAATTCTGCATCCGTCATAACCGCTTCTCCTTTCCAAGCTTTCCGGCAAAGCTCTCGCCTGCAATCGGCCCGTCCGCGCCCAAGAGCTGCAAAACCGTTTTGCCGATATCCGCAAAGCTCTCCCGCGTGCCGAGCGGCACGGGGGCGATTTTTGCTCCATAGACGAGCAGCGGCGTATACTCCCGCGAATGGTCCGTGCTCGGCGTGGCCGGATCGCAGCCATGATCGGCGGTGAGGATGAGCGCGTCATCCGCCCGGAGCAGCGGCAGAAAGCCCGCGAGCCACCTGTCGAACGCTGCGGTTGCAACGGCATAGCCGTCCACATCGTTGCGGTGGCCGTAGAGCATATCGAAATCAACGAGATTCACAAAGCACAGGCCGCGAAAATCCTCGTTGACCAGCCTGCGCGTCTGCTTCATCCCGTCTGTGTTGCCCTTGGTCGGAATTGCCCGGCAAATGCCGTGCCCGGCAAAAATATCGTTGATTTTTCCCACGGCGACGGTATCATAGCCCTGCTCTTGTAAAACATCCAGCATGGTGACGCCGGGCGGCTCCAGGGAAAAATCATGGCGGTTCGCAGTGCGCGTGAAATGCGGATATGCCCCGGTAAAGGGCCGGGCGATAACACGGCCCACCGCATGCGGGCCTGTGAGGATTTTGCGCGCGCTGCGGCAGTAGTCATAGAGCAGCTCCGGCGGGATCAGGGATTCATGCGCCGCGATCTGAAACACGCTGTCCGCCGAGGTATAGACGATCAGCTTGCCCGTTTCCAGATGCTCCCGCCCATAGTCCAGGATGACCTGCGTGCCGGAATAGGGCCTGTTGCACAGCACGCCGCGCCCCGTCGCTTTGGTAAAAGCGTCGAGCACCTTCCCGGGGAACCCCTGCGGATAGGTTGGCAGAGGCTCATCGGAAATCAATCCGCCGATCTCCCAGTGCCCGATGGTGGTATCCTTGCCCCTGGAGCGCTCCATACAGCGGCCAAAGGCAGCCTGCGGGGCCGGCACCCCCTCCGGACAGGACACCCCCTCAATATGGAAAAGGCCCAGTTTTTTCAGCGTATCCGCCCGGAAGGCGGATGAGCGGGAAATGCTCAGCAGCGTATTGCTGCCCGCATCGCCATATGCCGCGGCATCCGGCAGTTCGCCACTGCCGCCGCTAGCGAGCACACCGAGAAAGCCCCCCCTGCAAACGGGAGGCATAGACATATTGTTACCTTCCTTCCATCAGTTGATTATAGTATACACTGCCCTTTTCCGGCTTGCAAGCATGATCAATTTCCGCCAGGGTGCCGCCACGCAACACGCCGTTCAGATTTGAGGAAGCCCTCAGGCCTGGGCGCGGCTACCGGGGCGGGCCGGAGACCTAACCGGCTCCCCTGCCCCAAACAAAATGTCATCCGCGCGCACGCCAAACAGCTGCGCCAAATGCATCAAAGCGGATGTATCCGGCAATTCCACATCGCGTTCCCACCGGCTTACCGCCGCCTCATCAACACACAGGGCGGCGGCAAGCTGCTTTTTTGTCAGTGCCCGCTGGGCGCGCAACTTCCGGATGCGCTCGCCCATGGTATCTGCCGGCTGCCCACGGGCGGCAAGCACCTGCGCGGCCTGCGAGACGGCCTGCGAAAACTCCTGCTCCTGCGCCTCCCCGCGCAGGGCAAGCACGGCATATTTGAGGCTGCCATATATATTTTTCTGCGCGCGCCGCAGGGTACGGGATACAGAGGAGCGGTTCTGGCCTAGTTCGCGCGCGATCTGCGCAATCTTCTCCCCATCAAACCAATACCGCTCCAGCACCTGACGCTGCGGCGGAGTCAATTCTTCCTGAATGATCACATCCAGCGCCTGCGCAAGCCTGCAGGTGGTTTGCCGCCCGCGCTCCTCCTCGGGAGAGAGGAAGGCCTGTTCCGACCAGCTGCGGAAAGCAGATCGGTCGCATATCTCCTGTGAAAAGGATGCAGTTTCTCCGCTTTTCTTGTTCACCCGGGGCTCTCCTTTCTGCCATTGTTTCCATCTGGTATTTGCTCTGATCCGGCAATTAATAGAACAAATGTTCATCTCTTGATATTTATTATAGAATATCTGTGATAATTTGTCAATATATACATGAAATAAAACATGTGTTATCCTGTTTCGGGGAGCAAAAAAGCGCGCTGCAAAATGTAACAATCAAACATTCTGCAGCGCGCTCTTTGCCTGATCTGTTTTCCCGGAGAATGGGCATATCCATATAAGGAATGCCTGCAAGGGTCCCATCCGGGCTTTCTTCCCGCAATGTCATTTAAAACATAACGCCTTAGTGCATCACCACATCCGCATAGATTGCATAGTGATCCGACGCAAATCGATAATTCACGCGATGATTGAGCACGCGGTAAACCTGCGGGGATACTGTATCCTTCTTGACGAAAATATAGTCAATGGGGCTCTTTTTGCTCATAAAGATCGGGAAATAATCGTGATAGGTGCCGCTGGTCATGCGATCCGGCGCAAGATATTTGCTATCCCCAATCGGGCCGTCATTCATGATGTTATAAACCGTGCTGCCCTCATTCACATTGAAATCGCCCGTGCAGACCACCGGCATATCAAAGGAGAGGATCTTCTCGCGCACCAGCTTCGCGCCATTGATGCGCGCCTCCTCGCTGGCATTATCGAGGTGGGTGTTAACATGGGCGTAGGTAAAGCCCGTGGCTTTATCGCGCAGGACAGCCCAGGTGCACAGGCGGTTGCAGCCGCCGTTCCATCCCAGGGAGGGGATGTGCGGCGTTTCAGACAGCCAGAAGGTGCCGGAATCGACCAGGTCATATTGATCCTTACGGTAAAAGATCGGATTAAATTCCCCGGCCTCCTCGCCATCATCGCGGCCCACGCCGACCCAGCCGTATTCCGGAAGGCCCTCGGTCAGATAGTCCATCCACTCCTTAAGCGCCTCCTGCAGGCCAAAGGAATCGGGCTTTGCATCCTGCAAGGTTTTGATGACCAGCGGGGCGCGGCTCTTTGCGGAGCGCAGGCCGTCGCCGCCATAACGGATATTAAAGGATACGATACGCATCTGCCCTTGCGCCACCGGAGGCACCTCCACATTCGGCGGGAACAAAAAGCCGACCAGGGCTGTAACCGCCGCAAAAATCAGGGAAAGAATTCTGCTGATGATCGCCATGTTTCTGCTTCCTCTCCATAAAAATTTTTTACCGTCAATCCAAACAAAAAAGATCGGATTCTGCCTGTATCTTAGCACAAGATTTCTGAAAAAACAATGAGCATGCAGCAAAAAATTGCCACATGCTCAAAAGGGGAAGAAAGGGGCGGCGGGACGACCGCCGTTACTCAGCCATCCCGCCCACGAAAAGAGGTGTAAAAAGGCTTAATGAAGCCCATCTATACAACCGCTCCTCTGATTGAGCCTTCGGGAGCCGAAAAAAGCAAGCAGCCTTTTTTCGCCGTTACGCTCCCGGAGGCCGCGGCGCGCGGGGGAGTGTGGTAAGCCCACGCGCCGTCAGAGGATCGGATGCATATCAAAAAATAAGGAAATAGCTTAATAAATTGAAACCATCTGGGTCGTGTATGTATAGGTTTGGTAAAGCAGCACCTTATAGGCGCGCACCGTATAGGTGGCCTCATAGTAGCCGTTGGGCAGGCTGCCGATCGTGTAGTTGTAGGAGAGCGGAACGCCGGAGCCTTCCAGATTGCTGTTTGTATTCTCATTGGCATATACATACCAATCGTTGGCACCGCCGCCAATCGGGCAGCGGCGGATTTCCACCCAGATTTTGATATCGGTCACGGTACTGGTGGCCTTATCCGTCTTGAAGCTCAAAGCAATTTGATTCGAGGTGCCAACCCTGGAAAAGGAATACTCCGGGGTGGTAATATAGCTGGAGCGGCTCAGGTCTTCTTGATATTCCGGCCCCTCTTCCTGCACTGCGCCGGCCGTCATGCCCAAGGGCAGGAGCAGCAGCACGCAGCAAAGCAAAATCGACAGCAACCGTTTCATACTTTTTCTTTTAACGTTCATTTTCGAATTTCCTCCTTTTTTCGGTCGAAATGTGTTTTGTAAAACCCCTTCACTCTATATAACGTAAAAAATCCGAAAATGTTGCACTTATTTTTCAAAAAATTTTAGTTTTCTTTCAATTTCGTCGATTGTGCTATTTTTATCAGCTCATCTTTGGGCAGATTGCTCACAGAAACTCGGAATATATAGGGCCCATGCCGCCACATTAAGGCTCCTATGTTCTTTTCCTTTTTCACTGTGTAATAGAGGCATTTGCCGAGGCCTTCCACCTCGATCTCCTCCAGCGTAAGGTCTTCCAGATCGAAAATCATCGTAGAACCCGGATATTCCTGAGTAAAGAAGATATGATCGCCCGGCCAAAACAGGAAGGCGTTGTCTTTGCGGTAGATATAGCTTTCTCCCGCATCACAGTGATAACTCTCCAATGCGTAATCCGCCGGGATATAGGAGGGCGCATATTGCTGCGGAAGAACCCTGGTGCCATCCGGCTGCTCAATGTATTCATTCATATCAGGCACCGCAAAGCCGTCCGGCGTCGTAGGAGATTCAATGATGCCAAAATAGTTTTCAATATCAATCTCGAACCCTGCAAAATCTTGCTTTGAATTCATGTTGGAGAATACGCTGCTCATCGCGATTACGGCGATCAACGCCGCTACGATGCCCACGCGCAGGATGCGCCTGGTCTTCCTGCTGCGCACAACCCGAAGATCCACCGGGCGGCCTTTGGCGCGCAGGATTTGCTTCTTACGCTTCTGATATGCTTGGGAAAAGGTAACGTTTTCAAGCGCCTCCCCGGAAGGAACACGATTGTCTTCCCCGCAATAGGCTGCAAAGGCCTCGCGCAGGATGGCGTCGTTGCGGCTGGTGATGGAATCATCGGCATACCACAGCCCGCCCTCTGCCTGCTCCGGGCGCCCGCCGCAGCGGAGAATTGCCTCCCTGCGCGCACAGTAATCCTCTGAAAACTGGATCTCTTTCAGCTCATCAGTGCTGGGAATGCCGCCGATTTCCTCCTGTGCATAGCGGCGTATGGCCGAACGGAGGATCCGGTCATTTTTTTCCCGATAACGATCAGACATCACAACGCCTCCTTTGCCATCAGAAACTCCTGATGCGGTATCGTTTTCTATCTTTGGGTGCCTGTCCCATCATCCTCTCTACTC
>DAWDUP010000118.1:0-1595 GCA_052346825.1 Candidatus Fimivicinus sp.
CAACTCAGGCCCCCGATGCAGAAGGGACTCCAGGCCAAAGAAGCTCACAGTCTCCGCCATGCGGCGGCGCATAAGCTGTGGCGACAGGCCACGGTTTTCCATCGGAAGGGCCAGATCATTGAGCACGCTGGTGGTCAGCAGCTGCGCCTCTGGATTTTGGAAGACGATCGCCGTCTCCTGAGTGGAAAGCATGGTTTCCATCTTACCCTGTGAGGTCCCGCATGGCGAAATATCCGGCTTGAGCAATTCGAGCAGCGTGCTCTTCCCGCTTCCGGATGCACCGCATAATACGATGAAATCCCCCTCCCATATTTCCAGGGAGATATGTTTAAGGGCCCGCGCCGTCCCCAGCGCATAGGTAAAGCCATAATCCCGAAAGGTAAGTAACGGCTGTTTATCAGACAAGGATAGTCCTCCTTCTGTGCGTCTCCAGGGCATGTAATATCCGGCTTCCGGCCTCCAGCAGGAACGGATAGCCGCAAAAAAAGCAGAGGAGACCCAGGCCCCAAGCCTGTATTCCGTGAAGCGATGGAGCTGTAAAGGCGGGAAAATACATCCATTTCCCCGCGCCAAAAAAGCGCAGGCCCGTGAGCAGAGCCGCAGCTACAGTCAGAAAGCAAAGCGACCCCGCATCCCGTACCGTAAAGCGAAAAGCGCTGTAAAAGGTCCGGTTTCGCCCTCCATATCCGCGCGCCCGGAGCGTACGGGAAGATTGCATCCCTTCCTCCATCGTCCAGTCCAGCAGCGCACCGAGCAAATTCCCCGTGTGGCGCAGGCGTAAAAGCAGGCTGCCGCCCTCCTGCCTGTATATCTGCAACAATTCCCGCGCGCGGCGGGTGAGCAGCGGAACGAATCGCATTGCCATGGTCAGAATCAGCGCACTCGCTTGTAGAAAGCGTGAGAAAAGGAACAAAATCCGCTCGCTGTCCATCAAAAGGTTGAGAGATGGAAATACCAGCAGCAGCGCCACAATCAGCAGCAGATTATGCGCGCCGTAAAGCAGCGATTCCAGCGTGATCGGACGTTCTCCCAGATAAAAAAGGATATGGAGCCCTTCGCTGTTGACAAGGGGATTCATCAAAAGCAGAATACCGCCAAAGAGAACCGCGCCAAAAAGCAGGCGCAGCGATTTCCGCCCTCCCGCCGTCCGGCAGGCAAGCAGCAGCATCCAGACCAGAATGGCAGCCGTATAAAACAGGCTGTCAAACAAGAAAAGGGCCGTGAACACCCCAATATAATACGCAAGCGTCACCAGCGGATGCTGCGCCTGAAAACGCATGTCCTGTCTGAAGGCGGCGCTTTGTACATCCAAAACTCTTTTCATCATTCTGTCATGGTTCTCTTTCGGCTACATGCGCGCGGATCCTGTCAAAGGACTCCTGGCTGATCACATGCTCCATCCGGCAGGCGTCCTGTGCAGCCGTCTCCGGGCTGACACCAAGCGCCGTCAGATATTCCGTCAGAAGCCGGTGGCGCTCATAGATCCGTTCCGCAATCTCCCGTCCAGAATCCGTCAGTTTGAGGAAACCTTCGTCATCCATCGTGATATGCCCCGCCTTGCGCAAAATCGACATTGCTCGGGAAACGCTGGGCTT
>DAWDUP010000118.1:1605-3354 GCA_052346825.1 Candidatus Fimivicinus sp.
GGTAACGGAGAGGGCGTGTGCAACGTCGATGGAGCGCACGCTGCCCTTCTGATTTTTGAGCATGAGGATCATTTCCAGATAATTTTCGCCGGATTCCTGTATTTTCATGATGGCCCCCCTTTTCATGTGCTTTTATAGTAGTACATTCAACGCTTCTTTGCAAGCAGGAAGCGATCCGGGCTTTCCTCCATTCAGTAAGGGAGAGAGGCGCCATCTGAGCTTCTCCGTATCTCCATCGAATCTGTATCCCTGCAGCCCGCACTTCCGGGCTGCTTCGACATTCTCCTCCATATCGTCGATAAAGAGGCTTTCTCCGGGAACAAGCGCATATTGCTCCAGAAGATAGGTATAGATTCCTGCCTCCGGCTTCACCATTTGGAGATCGCCTGAAACGACAATGCCTAAAAATCCCTGTAACACATCGAAAAAGTCCAGATGCTGTGAAAAATAGACCGGCGCGTTCGACAGAAGATACAGCGGAACCCCCTGCTCCTTCAAATCCGCGATCAGCTCCGGCATTCCATCGGCATACGTAAGATGCCTGTACCAGTCTCGGAAATAGGTTTGCGCTGTTTCATGCAGGCGCTCGGGTAAACGTTCCAGTGTCTGCGCGATATAATCCGCATACGCCGTCTGTCCCGCATCCAGTGCTGTCCAATTATGAAAAATGGCCTGTTTAAGCAAATGGCGGTCCGCATCGTCCTTGCAAAACTGCCTTATCAGCGCTTGTGCGTCGAAGCTGCCGATCACATTCCCAAAATCCAGAATCACATTGCGTAGCATCGAAGTCCCTCCGGCATCCGTTTACGTACCAATCGCCTTATCATACATTTCACGTGCAAACGCCTTTGCCTGATCCAGATCCTGCTTATCCGGATGGCCCTGGGCCCGGTCAAAGGCCGCCAGCATTCCCTTGGCTCGCTCGTCCTCCGGGTTTTCCTCCAGCATCGATAGGTATTTCGCACGCGTACTGTCCGGCATCCCGCCGGGACACAGGAAGCCGCCTAACACATGGTTATCCGCCGGGATCGGCGATTTCACACGCTGCAAAATCCCGGTGAAATATTCCCCGCTTCCGAAGCCGGCCGTGCCAAACAATACAATTTTTCTACCATGCAGTTTTGGAAGCAGGGCCTGCGTTGTGGGCGGGCAGGTTCCCCGATCCGTCCAAAAGCCGATGAAGGCCAGCTCTGGTACAGAAACGCCAATGTCCGCCGTACACGCAAAGACTTCGCACGCCTGAGGCGGCAAAGCCTGCTGCACCGCCTGCGCCAGCCTTGCGGTATTGCCGGTAACGCTTTCATAAAGAATGCAGTATTTCATTTAAGACACCTCCGTAAAAAGAGAAAAAGGGATGAAAGGGCCGCAACCCCTTCATCCCGTGTACGCTTTTCAAAGGAACAAGCCGGTTGGGCGATCATTCATCTTCCTCTTCCTCGTCCTCTTCCCCACAGCAACCACATTCGAGATCGAATTCCAGCTCCGTACCGCAGTTCGGGCATTCGATCGCACCGTCCTCCAAGATGCTTTCATCGAGATAAATCGTCTCATGGCAGGCAGGGCACTCGACTTCATACATGTCGTCATCGTCGCAGCAACCGCACTCGTCGTCATCGTCGCCGAAGACAAACTCCTCGACGTCTGCGAGATCCTCATCGACAGCGTCGACCTGCTCGCCCAGCTCTGCAACCTCGTCCTCTAGGTCAGACACCGTAAGCGCCATGTCCTCGAGCACCTCCATGATCGCGT
>DAWDUP010000118.1:3364-6753 GCA_052346825.1 Candidatus Fimivicinus sp.
CATCTTCGTTTCCGCCTTGTCCTGCGCAAGGTCCAAGCCCTTTGCAAGACCCTTGAGATAGGCCACTTTTTCTGTAACTGTCATCATGATAATCTCCTTTAAAGGTTATAAATTGATCCGGCTGCGCCGCAGACCCAGTTTCAATATACCCGTCCTGACAGGCGCTTATGCACGGCTCATATACTCGCCGGTACGGGTGTCGATATTGATCATCTCACCCTCGTCGATAAACAGCGGCACACGGATTTCAGCGCCGGTTTCCAATGTTGCGGGCTTGGTGGCGTTGGTCGCCGTATCGCCCTTGAAGCCGGGATCGGTCTTGGTGACCTCCAGCGTGACAAACGTCGGCGGCTCCACGCCGAAGACATTGCCCTTATAGGACAAAATTTTACAGACCATATTTTCCTTGACGAACTGAAAGGTATCGGGCAGGTCGCTCGCATTGATCGGGATGAGCTCATAGCTTTCCGGATCCATGAAATAATAAAGATCGCCGTCATTATAGGAGTATTCCATTTCCTTGCGCTCAATGTAAGCGGTCGGGAACTTGTCCGTTGGGCTGAAGGTGCGCTCTACAACGGCGCCGGCGATCACATTGCGGATCTTCGTGCGTACAAAGGCCGCGCCCTTGCCGGGCTTTACATGCTGGAACTCAATGATCTGATAGACATTGCCATCCATCTCAAACGTAACGCCGTTTCTGAAATCACCTGCTGATATCATACCTAGATTCCTCCGATTAACGTAATGATAGCTTTGAATCGATACTAGTTTATCGTACTTCCTGAAAATTTTCAAGCTTTATCTGCGAAAACCTGCCTCATACAGGTAAAATGATCAAATCCTTGGGTGCGCGCGTCAAATTTTTGCAGCCATCCTCTGTGACAAACGCCATATCCTCAATCCTGACGCCAAACCGCCCGGGCAGATAGATGCCCGGTTCCACAGTGACGACATGGCCTGGGGCCAGCGTCTGTTGGGAAACCGGCGAAAGAACCGGCTGCTCATGGATTTCAATCCCCACGCCGTGCCCGGTTCCATGGCGGTAGTCATCACCATAGCCCTCCTGTGTGATCAGCTCCCGCGCCGCGCGGTCCGCATCGGCGCAGGCCATACCGGGCCGGATGGCATCGAGCGCCGCCCTTTGAGCACGCAAAACAATATCATACACCCTTTTCTGTTCCTCCGAAACCGTACCGACTGCGACCGTGCGTGTCATATCGCTGTGATAGCCGTCCACGACAGCGCCGTAATCCATCGTGATGAAGTCTCCGCAGGCGATTTGGTAATCGGACGGGACGCCGTGCGGCATCGAGGAATTCACGCCGCCCACGGCGATGGTTTCGAAGGAGAGCGCCTGCGCGCCGTGCGATAGCATATAATGATCGAGCTCCAGCGCGATTTCCCGTTCTGTCACGCCGGGACGGATGATTGTGAGAATGTGCGCAAATGCCTGCTCCGCAATGCGCTGCGCGCGGACGATCAGGCTTTTTTCCTCCCCGTTTTTGACCATACGCAGGGAATCAATACATGCATCGAGGCCTTCGCCCGTATCCAATGAGACATCCGGCAGCAGCTCCTGATAGCGTGCCGCTTGGCTGAGCGTAACGCGCCCCGCCTCCAGCATCAGCCGTTTGATTCCATTCGCTTTCAAAAGAGCAGGCAGCTGGGCGGAGAGGTTTGTCAGCTCCTCCACCTCGCAGCCGGTCACTGTGCGGCGCGCAGCCTCAATATAACGGCTGTCTGTCAGGAAAATGCTCCCGCCGCGCGACACAATCAAAACACCCGCCGAGGAGGGAAATCCGGTGAAATACCGCCTGTTTTCTTCACTGACGACCAGTGCCGCCTGCGCAGTCGGCGGCAGAAGGTCTGCCAGCGCCTGCAACCGTTCCTGCATTGCCATGACCATCCTTTCCATACGAAGCATTGAACCATTTATTTTTCAACCGGCCCCTTGTTATCATATGCGGCCAACGCCTCGACCGCCAGCTGGTAGCCGAGCTTGCCAAAGCCTGCGATCTGCCCAATGCACACCGGGGCGATCACGGACGTATGCCGGAACTCCTCCCGCGCGTGGATATTAGACAGATGGACCTCAACAAAAGGTTTGCCCGTCGCAGCAATCGCATCGCGTAGGGCGAGGCTGTAGTGCGTATAGGCGCCTGCATTGATCACGCAGCCGTCAAGCCCTTCGAGCAGTACGCCGTGAACAGCGTCGATCAGAGCTCCCTCACTGTTGGACTGAAAAAAATCGAGGGTAATCCCCTGCCCTTGTGCAAAATCCCGCAGCTGATTGTTGATATCGTCGAGCGTCTCGCTGCCATAGATGGACGGCTCGCGTCTGCCGGTCATATTTAGATTCGGCCCATTGATAACACGCAGTTTCATCGTTATGTCTATCCTTTCCATCCCTAAATTACGCATTCAGATCATAAAAGCCCATGGGATGCTGCTTGTCAAACGCTTCTAAAATAGGCTTTTCCCGTTTGCGCCGCTTTTCAAAAATCCGGACATTGCGCTCCTCCTTGCGGGCGGGATTAACAAAGATCGTCACGGCGCCGCAAAGATTGCCGCCTCGGATATCGGTCAGCAGCTGATCACCAACGACCGCCATCTCCGATACACGGATGCCCATGCGCCTTGCCGCACGCCAGAAGCCGAAGGGCATCGGCTTCACCGACATGCCAAGCGCGGGCACGCCCGCCATCTCAGAAATTTTGCGTGCGCGGGAGGGCAGGGCGTTGGAGACGATCACGAGCCCGATGCCGCTGCCGCGCATCGCTTCAATCCATTCCGGCACGCCCTCAATAAACGTCTCCACGCTGTCATAGGCAATGGTATTATCAATATCGAGCGCAAGGCCCTTAATCCCAAGCCTTTTGAGCTCTTCCGGCTTCAGATCCGTTACACGGTGCACACGGTAGCGCGGCATTAAATCATTTTTCATCGTGTATGGTTATCCTTTCTTCCCCATAGATACCGAGCGGGACCGGCCCTTTTTCTACAAATGAAAAAGCGGGCACGCAGCCCGCTTTTAAAAAACAAATCACTTATACTTGCGCTTACGTGCAGCCTCGGACTTCTTCTTTCTCTTGACGCTGGGCTTTTCGTAGTGCTCTCTTTTGCGAACCTCCTGAATAACTCCATCGCGCGAAGTCTGCCTCTTGAACCGTCTCAGGGCGCTGTCCAAGGATTCATTTTCTTTTACTTTGACCTGGCTCATCTGTAATTCCCTCCCTCCGGCAAAACGCAGGGGTTGTTGTCCTTTACGGATACTTCGTTATTATACAATACTCCCATGAGGCTGTCAACCACTTTATCGACAGAATTGCATAAAAATCACTGGAAACGATTTTAATGATAGGGGGCGCGTCGCACCGAGACTGTAT
>DAWDUP010000119.1:0-6746 GCA_052346825.1 Candidatus Fimivicinus sp.
TAGCAACGGTCTAAAAGTCAAAAAGGAGAGTGTGCCGATTGGAGAAATTCGTCATTCACGGAGGGCGCCCGCTTCGTGGAGAAGTTTCCATCAGCGGAGCCAAAAATGCTGTTGTTGCCATTCTGCCTGCCACAATCCTTGCGGATGATGTGTGCCGGATTGAAAATATACCGAATATCAGCGATGTTACCTATATGGTTCGTATCTTAAAGCAAATCGGCGCGCGGGTGCGCGTCATCAATGAGCATACCCTTGAAATCGATACCACCTCTGTCAATTCTTTTACCGTGCCCGATGAACTGACCAAGCATATGCGCGCCTCTTATTATCTGATCGGTGCCCTGCTCGGCCGGTACCATCAGGCGCGTGTCTCTATGCCCGGCGGCTGCGACCTCGGCATCCGCCCGATGGACCAGCATATCAAGGGCTTTGAATTTCTCGGAGCGGATGTCAGCATTGAAAACGCCATGGTCAATGCCCATGCGGAAAAGCTGATTGGCAGCTCTGTGTATATGGATGTGGTTTCCGTTGGCGCTACGGTGAATATCATGTTAGCTGCGGTGAAAGCACGCGGGCTGACTGTGATCGAGAATGCGGCGAAGGAGCCACATATCGTCGATCTTGCTAATTTTCTCAATTCCATGGGCGCGGATGTGCGTGGCGCCGGCACGGATGTGATTAAAATCCACGGTGTCGAAAAAATGCATGGCTGCATCTATTCCATCATTCCGGATCAGATCGAGGCCGGTACCTATATGGTGGCAGCCGGAGCGACGAAAGGCGACGTTCTGATTAAAAATATAATTCCGAAGCATCTGGAATCCATTTCCGCAAAGCTCGAGGAATGCGGGCTGGAGGTCACGGAATACGATGATTCCATTCGGGTGCGCTATGTCGGAAAATTGAGCAAATGCAATATTAAGACCATGCCGCATCCCGGTTTTCCCACCGATATGCAGCCGCAGATGTCTGTGCTTCTTTCCATTGCGGAGGGGACCAGCATCGTATCTGAGAATGTCTCGGACAACCGTTACCGCTATGTAGCGCAGTTGACCAGAATGGGCGCAAATGTGCAGGTGGATGGTAAGGTTGCCGTCATCGAGGGTGTGTCGGAGCTGACAGGCGCGCCGGTGAAAGCAGATGATCTGCGCGCAGGCGCTGCCATGCTGATTGCAGGGCTGACAGCGCAGGGGGTGACGGAAATCGAAAATATCCAGCATATCGACCGTGGCTATGAAGACGTTGTCGAGAAATTTTCGACGCTTGGCGCAGATATCGTGCGCCGCAATTATCCGGATGTGGTTATTGAGCAGGCGGTTTGATCTAAGTCAGATTTTAAAAGTTGTATAACAAAACATAGTTGGATGCGTGTTTTGTGTTTGAGTCCTTGGGAAAAGCAGATCAAGGGGCGCGTGCGCCCCTTTTCTTTTATAAAACGCATGAGGCGGTGATGATATGGCGCGGTTTTCTCCGCTGTTCTCCTCGAGCAGCGGCAACAGTATGTACATAGCGGCTTCCGGCAGCAGTATCCTCATCGACGCGGGAATGTCCGCCAAGCAGCTGGAGCTTGCACTGCGCCGGATCGATGCAGACCCCGCGCAGCTGAGCGCGATTTTTGTCACGCATGAGCATAGCGACCATGTCAAGGGGCTTCGCGTATTTGCCGCGCGCCACCACATTGATGTATATGCCTCTGCGGGAACGCTGCAGGCGCTTGATGAAGCGCAGGTTCTGAACGGTAAATTTTATGCTGGCGTGGTGCCGAAGAGCGGCATGGAGGCAGGCCGCCTGTTCGTCCGCCCGTTTCCGATTCCACACGATTGCCGGGAAGGCTTCGGCTATGTGATTGAGCTGCCCGGGGAGCGCCGCGTTGCGGTTGCCACGGATATGGGCGTGATGACCAATGAGGTGATGAATGCGATTTCTGGATGCGACCTTGTGGTGCTTGAGTCGAATCATGACGTCCGGATGCTGGAAAATGGGCCGTATCCCTATCCGCTTAAGCGGCGTATCCTGTCAGATCGCGGCCATCTTTCCAACGACGCCTGCGCCTGCGTGCTTGAGCAGCTCGTCAGCCGCGGCAGCACACGCTTTTGCCTGGCGCATCTAAGCAAGGAAAACAACAATCCTTTTCTTGCCCGGCAGACGGCGATCGCAGCCCTGAACGAAATGGGCGCGCAGGAGGGGAAGGACTATCTGTTGCAGGTGGCGGAGCCGGTGTGCTCCGTGCCGGTTACTGTGTTTTGACAATTGAAAAGGAAGGAACTGGAAAGGGAAAAGCGGTTGCCATTGCGCTTTTCTCTTTTTTAGAAGGGAAGGCAAGATGCTTCGTATAAAAATCGTATGTATCGGCAAGCTGAAGGAGCCCTATCTGCGGGATGCCTGTGCTGAATACTGCAAGCGGCTTTCCGCTTTTTGCCGTCTGGAGATCGACGAGCTGACACCCGCCCGCGTGCCGGATGCACCGTCGGATGCGCAGATTGCCGCCCTCCTCACGGAGGAGGGGGAGCGGATGCTCGCACGGATTCCATCCGGCGCGTATGTGTATGCCATGTGCATTGAAGGGAAGCAGCGTCCGTCAGAGCAATTCAGCGCGGAGCTGCAAAAGCTGGCGGTCGGGGGTGTGAGCAGCGTCTGCTTTCTGGTCGGCGGCTCATGGGGCCTGGCTGAAGCGGTGAAGGCGCGTGCGCAGGCAAGGCTTTCCATGTCGCAGATGACCTTCCCACACCAGCTTGCGCGTGTGATGCTTTTGGAGCAGCTCTACCGCGCCTTTGAAATCGGAAGCGGTGGAAAATATCATAAATAGGGGAGAAGGCGAATGAAAGAGCTGAGTGAAATGAGTCTTGAGGAGCTTTGGCAGCTGTTCCCAATTGTGCTCAAAGCATATGACCAGCGTTACCCTGTATGGTACGAGAAGGAGCGCAAGGCAATCGTCTCCCTTCTGGGTGAAGAGACGATCCGGCGGATCAGCCATATTGGCAGCACGGCGGTGCCAGGGTTGCAATCCAAGCCGACGGTGGATATTTTATTGGAAATTTCAGAAGATTGCCCGCCCGGGCCATTGTGCGCCGCCTTGCAAAAGAGCGGCTGGACGCTCATGCTGGAGCAGCAGAAGCCGGAATTCCGGCTAGCCTTTCACAAGGGATATACGCCGCAGGGGTTTGCGGAACAGGTTTATCATCTGCATGTGCGGCATTTCGGCGATTGGGGCGAGCTGTATTTCCGAGATTATCTGTGTGCTCATCTGGAGGAAGCGTCGGCCTATGCTACGCTTAAAATGGAGCTTGGCCAACGATACCGGCACGACCGGGACGGCTACACCGCGGCAAAGGCCGAATTTGTCCGGCGCTGCACTTGCCTTGCGCGGGTGGAATTTGCAGGCAGGTATCGGCCTGATCAATGCTCAAAAATATGACCGTTTTTTTCCTTTTCTTTGCCTGCGGTTTATGAAATATTCTGAATTTGCAGGGAGGCGTGTCTGCCCGCTTGACTTTTCGTTCGGCGTGCGGTACGCTAAAGACACAAATGAAAAAGGCATTCATGACTGACGGATGATTGTGGGAAGAACCACAGTGGAATGAAATGCCTGTTTCGCCGGCCGTCTGGGCAGTGTATGGGAGCATCCATATACTGCCTTTTGTTTTGTGAGTGACGGCGAAATTTGCTGGTGCAGAAAGGAGACGCGCATGATGGAACATACGGCTTGGGAGGGCTTTCAGCCCGGAGAATGGCAGGAAAGCATCAATGTACGCGACTTTATTCAGAAAAACTATACGCCGTATGAGGGGGATGAATCCTTTCTGGCGGGGCCGACGCAACGTACGCAGGAGCTGAACCATAAGCTTTCCAACCTCTTAAAGCTGGAGCAGGAGTTCGGCGGCGTATTGGATATCGATACGGAAACAGTCTCCTCCCTGACAAGCTACAACCCCGGTTACCTGGATCAGGGGAAGGAGCTGATCGTCGGCCTGCAGACGGACAGGCCCTTGCGCCGCGGCGTCAATCCCTTCGGCGGCATCCGCATGACGCGCGATGCGTGCGAGGCTTACGGCTATCACCTTTCCAACAGGGTGGAGGAGGAGTTCCGCTTCCGCACCACGCACAATGACGGCGTGTTCCGCGTGTATGGGGAGGAAACACGCAAGGCGCGCCACTGCGGGATTATCACAGGCCTGCCGGACGCCTACGGCCGCGGCCGCATCATCGGGGATTACCGCCGCGTGGCGCTCTATGGGGTGGATCGCCTGATTGAGGAGAAGAAGAAGGATAAATCCAAAATCGTGGAGGGCGTGATGGATGTCGATTCGATCCGCCTGTCTGAAGAGCTGTTCCAGCAGATCACCTTTCTTGGCTACCTGAAGGATATGGCGCTGCAGTACGGGTATGACATCTCTCTCCCCGCCAAAACGGCGCGGGAAGCGGTACAATGGCTCTATTTCGGCTATCTCGGCGCGATCAAGGAACAAAACGGCGCAGCGATGAGCCTTGGCCGCACGAGCACCTTCCTCGATATCTATTTTGAGCGTGATTTGGAAAACGGCATCCTCGATGAAGCGGGGGCGCAGGAGCTCTTCGACGATTTTGTGATGAAGCTGCGTATGGCGCGCCACCTGCGCACGCCTGACTATAACGAGCTGTTTGCGGGCGATCCGATGTGGATCACGGAAGCGCTCGGCGGTATGGGGGAGGATGGGCGCACGCTGGTGACCAAGAGCTCTTATCGGATGCTCCACACGCTCTATAACCTTGGCTCTTCTGCGGAGCCGAACCTGACTGTCCTCTGGTCCAACCGGCTTCCCGATGCATTTAAGCGCTTTGCCGCCAAGGTTTCGTGCGATACGGACGCCATTCAGTATGAAAACGACGATCTGATGCGCCCGATTTACGGCGACGATTATGCGATCGCCTGCTGCGTATCCGCCATGCAGGTCGGCAAGCAGATGCAGTTCTTCGGCGCGCGGGCCAATCTCGCCAAGCTCCTGCTCATGAGCCTCAACGGCGGAAAGGATGAGAAGACCGGCATGCAGGTCGGCCCGGAGCATACGCCCTATGAAGGGGAGTATCTGGAGTACGATAAGGTGCTGGAGCTGATGGGCGTCTACCGCCCGTGGCTTGCGAAGACCTATGTCAACACGATGAATATTATCCACTATATGCACGATAAATACGCCTATGAAAAAACGCAGATGGCGCTGCATGATACGGATGTGCACCGCTTCATGGCCTTTGGTGCGGCAGGCTTATCCGTGCTGGCAGACTCACTTTCCGCGATCAAATATGCAAAGGTGCGCGTCCTGCGGGATAATAGCGGCATGATCACCGGCTTTGAGACGATGGGCGAATACCCGGCTTTTGGCAATGACGACGACCGCGTAGATCAGATCGCCTGCGAGCAGGTGAAGCTGTTTTACGAGGAGCTCAAGAAGAATCCCACCTATCGCGGCGCGGAACATACGCTTTCGATCCTGACGATCACCTCCAATGTGGTCTATGGCCGGAAAACCGGCGCCACGCCGGATGGACGCAAGGCAGGCGAACCCTTTGCGCCGGGTGCAAATCCGATGCATGGGCGCGAGAAAAACGGGGCGCTGGCTTCGCTCAACTCCGTGGCGAAGATCCCCTATGAATATTGCCGCGATGGCATCTCCAATACCTTTTCCATCATCCCGCAGGCCCTGGGTAAAACGCTGGAGGAGCGCTGTGAAAACCTGGTTTCGATTCTGGATGGCTATTTTGCACAGAACGCGCATCATATCAACGTGAACGTGATGAGCCGCGATATGCTGGTAGACGCCTATCACAACCCGGAGAAGTACCCGAACCTGACCATCCGTGTGTCTGGTTATGCGGTCAACTTCCACAAGCTGACGAAGGAGCAGCAGCGGGAGGTTATTTCGCGCACCTTCCATCAGGCGATCGCATGATGACAGGGCGGGTGCATTCCTTTCAGACCATGGGCGCGGTGGACGGGCCGGGTGTGCGGTTTGTTGTATTTTTGCAAGGCTGTCCCCTGCGCTGCGCATACTGTCACAATCCCGATACTTGGGACCCGCAGGGTGGGGAACCCTATACACCACAGGCCGTCTGTGAAAAAATCCTACGCTACCGGCCCTATCTCAGGCACGGCGGCGTGACGGTTTCGGGCGGAGAGCCGCTATTGCAGGCACCGTTTGTCGCAGCACTTTTCCGCCTGCTACATGAGCATAGGCTCCATACGGCGCTCGACACCTCCGGAATCGGAAATTTGGAGAGTGCCAGAGAGGTGCTGGCGCATACGGATCTCGTTTTGTGTGATCTGAAATTTGCGGATGCGCGAGCATACCGCGCGCATTGCGGAGCTTCTTTTGAACAGGTGCTGCAATTTTTAAGCCTGACCGAGGCGATGGCGGTGCCGCTCTGGGTGCGGCATGTGGTGGCGCCCGGGCTAACGGATGATTTTGACCAGGTTCGTGAAATCGCGCGCATTGCCCGGCGGTTTAGCAACCTGGAGAAGCTGGAGCTGCTGCCGTTTCGCAAGCTCTGCGCGGAAAAGTATGAACGGATGGGGATTCCGTTTCCGCTGAAAGATACACCGGAGATGGAGGAGGACGGCATCCGAGCGCTTTATGAAACACTGCAAAGGGAGGGCCTTGCGTCAAACGGTTTATTATAAAAGAGGCCTTCCTCTTGATTTGTATTCTTTAAATAAAACGAAACTTCGTCCCCGGCGCTTTACATGCGCTGGGAATACAAAACGCCGCCGCAGA
>DAWDUP010000120.1:0-6742 GCA_052346825.1 Candidatus Fimivicinus sp.
GAAATGCGTTTGCTGTCCTTCTCCGCAAGCCGTTTATGCGGGGAAGCCCAGCATAAACGGTGTTTTTTTGATGATGGAAAAGCTGCGGCGAAGCTTAAAGATACTTAAACAAATAGATTTGCGGCATGTCGTTTTTCCCGTTTACGCAAGGGTGGCAGCCAACGGGCGTAAAGCCATAACGAACATAGAACAACAAAGCCCGCCTGTCATCCGGATCGTCGGGCGTATCGGTATACAGACACTCTGCCCCGCGACTGCGTAGATACTCCTCCGCTTTTTTGCAAAGCATAGTTCCATAGCCTTTGCTTCTGTATTTCTCTTTTACCTCGAACATGGCAATCGTCGCCTTTTTCCCAAAACAATCAACATTCTCAAGGCCTAGATCATGCAGCAAATAGATGAAGCCGATCGGTTCTTCCTCGTCAGAATACAGGCAAAGTGCCTGCCCACCGCAGAGATAAAGCGATTTTATATCATTTCTCAGCCATTCCACATGCTGCGGATTCTTTTCATCATAGTGATCACCGCACTGTACTTCAGAAATCTCAAATAAAAAGGTGCTGTAAAACATATCTTCCTCTAAAAATCGAAATTTCATTCCTGTTTTCCCTTCCCCTAACTTTGGAATGCTTTTTATTGATTTTGCTTGTTTTGAAACAGAATATGTAAATCATTATAGAATAATCTGACGAAAAATCAACTGATAAACCGAATATAATTTTATTTATTCATAAACAAGTCACAGAATCATGTTATTATTATAAACAGAATTTTATAGATACCACCAAGGAGGCAATCATGAGCTGGCAAGAAGAATTAAAAAACAACGTAACAACAATCGAGGAGCTCGCGAAATACATACCCTTTGAAAGCTCAGAGATTGAAAAATTAGAGTCGATTGTAAAGAAATTTCCGATGTCGATCCCCCGCTATTATCTTTCTCTGATCGATCCGAATGACCCGAACGATCCGATCCGTAAGATGAGCCTTCCCGCGCTGGAGGAGCTCAATGACGCGGGCATGTGGGACACCAGCGGCGAAGCGAGCAATACGAAAACAGAGGGACTGCAACATAAATATGCACAGACCTCGTTGATTCTCTCTACAAGCAAGTGCGCAATGTACTGCCGTCACTGCTTCCGTAAGCGCTTGGTAGGCACTTCCGACGAAGAGGTTGCAAAGACCTTTGCCCCAATTCTATCTTACATCAAAGAACATAAAGAGATCAATAATGTCCTGATTTCCGGTGGCGATTCTTTTTTGAATAACAATCAGGCAATCGCTTATTACTTAAAGGAACTTTCTGAAATCGATCATCTTGATTTCATCCGTTTCGGCACTCGAATCCCGGTTACACTCCCCTCCCGCATTACGGACGATCCAGAACTGCTTGACATCCTGCGGGAGTACGGAAAGAAAAAGACGATTTATGTAACGACGCAGTTCAATCATGCCAACGAGCTCACTGAGCAGGCTCTCGCTTCTATCCACGCTCTTCTCAGTGTTGGTGTGATTGTAAACAACCAGACAGTTCTACTCCGCGGTGTCAACGACGATCCGGATACGCTTGCCAATCTGCTCAATTCCTTGATTCGCAATCGGGTGATCCCCTATTACATTTTCCAGTGCAGGCCTGTTACCCATGTGAAAACCCAGTTTCAGGTGCCGCTTGTGGAAGGCGTTAAAATTGTGGATCAGGCGAAGGCAAAGTGCAACGGCTTCAGCAAACGCCTGCGCTATGCGATGTCGCACGAAACAGGCAAAATTGAAATCCTTGGCATGCTCAATGAAAAGGAAATGCTCTTCAAATACCATCAGGCGAAGGATCCAAAGAACAACAGCCGTATTTTTACAGTAGAGCTGGAGGACGGGCAGGCCTGGCTATAATAAAAAAGCTTCCGGCAAATTACGCAGTGGGTATTGCATTTGGCAGTACCCACTTTTTTACATAAAGCAGAGCGCACCGAAGAGATGATTCGTCCGCTTCGATGCGCTCTTGTTTAGACTCATTCTATTCGGCTTTTAACACTGCAATCGTCACGAAATCGGAGCCAATCTCGAGCTCTTTTGTCAGATCAGCATGCTCCATGGGGGCGAAGTTCAGTTCATCAGCAAGCAGCTCTGCCGCAATATGCGCTTGTTGTGCCGCAAGAGCATCCGAAAGGAAAGCGCTGCCCGTTACAATCGCCGCCTTGATATGCTGCTCTACCTGATAGCCCGCTTCCTTTCGCAGAAGCTGGCACTGGCGGATGATATCGCGCACAGCGCCCTCCGCACGCAAAGCGTCGGTCAGAACCGTGTCGAGGGCGATGACCACACCCTCCCCGCATTCTGCAGAAACGATTCCAGCTTTCGTTTTAGACTGGCGGATAAAGAGCGCGGCATCGAAAGCGCCTTCCCAGCCCGGCACCGCGATTTGTTCTCCGGCATCGAAAGCTGCAATCATCGCCTGCATCTCCTCAGCGGATGCCGCTTCCAGAGATTGCTTCATCTGATTGACATTTTTCTTGAGCACCGCGCCGGCAGCCTTGAAATTGACGGCCAGATAAGCATCCTCCAGCAGGTTGAAATCCTGGATATAAACGATTTCCTTGACGTTGAGTTCATCCAGCACATTCTTTTCAAACACGCGTATCTGGCCTGCTATGGCTTCATTGCAGCAGATATAGAGCTTCTGGAGCGGCTGACGGACCTTGAGCTGTTGCTCGTTGCGCAGGCGCATGGCAGTGGCGATTACTGCGCGGGCGCGCTCCGTCTGCCCGATCACGCCGTCGTCTACAACGCCTTCCATCGGCTGCGGCCAGTCGCTCAAGTGCACACTAATCGGTGCGTTCGGCAATACCTTGCGGGTAAGCTCCTGCCAGATCTGCTCTGTCATAAACGGAATGATCGGAGACATGACCTGCACGCAGGTGTTCAATGCGTAAAACAACGTCCAATAAGCGACCATCTTGTCGTCGTTATCCTCTGTTTTCCAGAAACGGCGGCGGTTGGTCCGGATATACCAGTTGGAAATGTCATCAACGAAGACCTCAAAATCCTTGATCAGCAGGTAAGTTTTATAGTCATCCATTACTTCCGTCGCTCTCTCAATGAAAGCATTGGTGCGAAGGATAAGCCAGCGATCTGTGGGAGTCAGCCTGCTGAAGTCAGGCGTGTAGCCTTCCAAAACGGGCTTGTCGATTTGGGCATAGGTGTTAAAGAAGGTAAAGATATTCCAAAAGGAGAGCAGCTTGCGGCGCGCCTCGTCTCCTAGGTTATAACCAAACCGCACGTCGTTCGCTACCGGCGCACCCGCGTACATATAACGGATCGTATCCGCGCCGATCTTCTCCGCGGCCTCGTCGAATTTAATCATAAATCCGGTTTTGGAGAATTTCGAGCCATCCTCTGAAACAACTGTATTATAGGAGAGCACGCGATCATAGGGCGCGCGATCCTCCAAGACAACACTCATAAAGAGCATGGAATAGAACCAGAGGCGCACCTGCTCACGCATTTCCGTGATCCACTCGGCCGGATAATTTTTGCGCCAGGCTTCTTTATCTTCAAAATAGCCGAGTGTGGAGAATGGGACGATACCGGCATCCAGCCACACGTCGCCGATCTCACTGACGCGGGAAACCTCGTGGCCGCACTTTGGGCATTTGATCTTAATATTGTCGATCCAGGGGCGGTGCAATTCGGGCAGAGCATCCACAGCCGCCGGATCGGTGCTCAAGGCTTTCAATTCATCCTTGGAGCCGACGACCGTCAAATGGCCGCAGTGCTCGCAGGGATAAAACGGCAACGGCATCCCATAATAGCGTTTGCGGGAAATATTCCAGTCGCCCATATTATTGAGCCAGTCCTGCATTCTCTTTCCGTTGGATGCGGGCTCCCATGTGACCTTTTCGGCAGCGGCAATCAAGCGGGGCTTGATCTCCTCCGTACGGATATACCATGCGGGCACCAGGCGGAAAATAACCTCAGATTTGCAGCGCCAGCAGACCGGGTAGCTGTGCTCATATTCCATTACCTTGTAAAGCTTTCCGGCTTGCTCAAGCTTCTGAAAAACTTCGTCTGCGATATCGTGGCTGTTCTTGCCCGTCATCCAGCCGAACTTGTCAAGGAAGATACCCATATCGTCCACTGGCATGATCTGCGCAAGGCCGAGACGCAGGCCCAGCTCATAATCCTCCACACCGCAGCCAGGCGCGATATGGACGATCCCAGTGCCTTCGTCGGCGGCAACATCCTCCCACGCGACGATAGAGTGGTCAACGCCCTGCTGTGCTTCAAATTCTGGAAAGCAGGTTTCAAATTGCAGCCCCACCAGCTCATCGCCCTTAAATGCGCGGATCACCTCGACCTTGTCGTCGCCAAGGTATTTGATGGCATTTTTCGCGAGGACGATCGGATGTTCATCACTCTTCACCCTGACCTCAACATAATCAATCTCCGGATTGACAGCCAAGGAAACATTGGCGGACAACGTCCAAGGCGTTGTCGTCCAGGCGAGCATCTTAAAGTTACGTCCAACAACCGGCAATTTGAAGAAAACGGATTTATGCGTCATCAGCTTATAGGAGCCGGTCATCTCATGCTCAGAAAGCGAGGTCCCGCAGCGCGGGCACCATGGCATAGGCTTATATTCGCGCTCAATCCAGCCGTTATCGTGGCAGGCCTTCAGGAAATACCAGATGCCGGTAATATTTTTATCGGTATGTGTAAAATAGGAATTCTCCCAATCCATCCACTGGCCAAGGCGCTTGGACTGCCCGGTGATAATCCCGGAAAAACGCTGCACACGCTCCACGCATTTGCGGGTAAACTTGTCCATGCCATAGGCCTCGATATCCTTTTTGGTCTGGAAGCCGAGCTCCTTCTCGACCTCGACCTCGACCCAGAGCCCCTGTGCGTCAAAGCCGTTCTGATAACGGCAGTCATAGCCGCGCATCCCCTTATAACGAATGAAGGTATCCTTCAGCGTACGGCCCCAAGCATGGTGAATGCCCATGGGATTATTCGCAGTGATCGGCCCGTCCAGGAAACGGAACATTTCATGTCCCCTGTTCTTTTCACGCAGCTTGTGAAAGCAGTCGTTTTCCTCCCAAAACCGCATGACGTCGTGCTCCAGATTTACGAAGCTGTTTTTTTCTGACTCTGCCAATGTAAGCCCTCCAGTAAAGTGAAAATACAATTGTGAGTGCAACAAAGTATAAACAATAATAATTATACACATGCAAAATGCACATTGCAAGTGCGACGGATTTTTTTCTTGTAATCTATTCCAATTCCTCTTATAATGATAAGTACACGAACACGGTAACAACATTTAAGGGGGAAAAGCATGTCAAATCTCACAGAACAAGTGAAAAGAATCATCGGTTATTGGAAACGGCCGCCGGATGGGCGATACCTTCCTTTTCAGGAGATGGCTGCCTATGCCGCTGGAGGAATGGGCATTTGCTTTGTCATGAATTTGATCTATATTCTGATTGATGTCAATTTTATTCCGCAAATGTATGGAATCGATGTGATCCACGGCTCCAATATCGGCATGGTCGTCGCGGTGGCGAGTCTAGCTGTTCAGCCCTTTCTGGGTAAAATCCTGGATAATATCCATCACTCCAAGCGGGGCAAATTTCAGACCTTTCTCATGGTGATCACACCGATCTTGGGCGTTGTTGTCTTTCTTGCCATGTGGACGCCACAATTTTTTTCCCTGGGAGAAGAGAAGGCAAGGGTAGCGCGTACAGTATACGCCTATTTTACCTGTGTACCCACACTGGTTCTCTCTCAAATGTGGTTTGCCGTATATAATATGGTCCCCTCTTCCATGACACCCGATACACAGGAGCGTACGGATATGCTCTCCCCTGTCGGCCTGATCAGCTCCTTCGCACCGACGATTCTCAATATCCTCGTTGGTCCAATGCGCGACTATTACGTAAAGCAGGGCCGGGAATATATCGCCTTCCGCCTGCTTGGCCTGATTTGTATCAGTATCGGCGTACTCTTAACCTATTTGATTGTTTTCAAAACAAAAGAACGCGTATATGTGGAAGAGACGGCAGAGGAAAAAGTTCCCTTTATGGATGGCATACGGCAGGTTTTGAAAAACAAGCCCTTCATGGTTTTCCAGCTTGCCAATATATTTGGGGTTTTGCGTGTTTTTATCAACGCGCAGCTTCGTTACATCAGTCAGTATAAATTCCGTCCAGTCTATGGCGAGGGAGAAAAGATCCGTTCCCTGCTGAGTCCGATCGTTGGATTCGGCGCTACGCCTGCGATGGTGGCTGTCCCTTTCCTCACGCGTAAGATCAGTAAAAAAGCAACACTGATCATTGGGCAGCTCATGGTCACGATTCCAACCTTTGTCGTTATGCTCATCGGATTTCAGAATCTGCCGATCGGTAATGTAAGTGTTGTGCTGATGACCATTCTTGGTTTTTTGATTAGTGTCAATTCCGGAATCGGCATCGTGGTCAGCCCTGCCCTAACTGCCGACCAATACGACTATCAGCAGTATAAAACGGGCAACCGGCTGGAAGGCTTTATGAATACCGTCACCACTTGGACCTCCGGTATTTTTGCGGCATTGCTCAACTACATTCCAACCCTTATTCAGAAAAAAATTGGATTTCAGCCCGGATCGAAGGCCTTTACTGGGCCGGAAGCCTATACACAGGCTAATATGGCGATTTCAAATCAATGGTTTAATATCGTCGCCTTCATCACCGTCGTTTCCTCTGTGGCA
>DAWDUP010000121.1:0-3180 GCA_052346825.1 Candidatus Fimivicinus sp.
TCTCCGAAGCTCTTGGAATCTTTGATTCCTTAGAGATTCGTGAGGTTATTATACCCTGATTCAAACAGTTTGTCAATAAATTCTCAGGCAATACAGCCCGCTGGTCAACCTCCTTCCTCATAGTGTTTTACAGCCCACCTCACAAGCGCTGTTTCGCAGGCAATTCTGAAAAGGAAGGACAGGATCGTACCAGTGACAGCGACATCGTTGCATGAGAGATCCAAAAACATTGCGGCAGGAAGCAAAATAATCGCCGTCAGGCCATCGGAGAGGAATACCGCTGCCGCATGGCCAAGAGCAAAGAGGGCGGTCCATACAATTTTGATAAGCAAAGGCCGTAATTCCTGTTTCCAAATAGAATAAAAAGAAATACCAGATGCAAAAATAAGGATCAGAAAGAAAGCGGAGAGCGCGTTGGACAGATACGACATCATATAAGAAGCCATACCGGAAGGCAGCATATCCGCGATCAGATGCAATATGGTCTGAACAAGCTCCCGTGCTGCAAAAAGCAGAAGCTCACAGATGATGTTGAATCCCAGAACCCAAAGGGCGGGGAAAAGCGTGTCCTTTTCCCACGCGATCTGCTGCCCTGCCGGGGCGGTTTGGCCCTGCGGATTAGAAGACTTGTGCATCGGTTTCCCACAATTTCTAACATTCATTTGCCTCAACCGCCTTTTTTCTAAAATATTTATGCTAATTTTAGCGGATTTTCCGCTAGAAGTCAATAGCGGAAAATTCGCTATGTTATCCTTTATCTGGGTGAAAAAACATGTTATATCAACGAATCCGTGAATTGCGGGAGGACCATGATTTGACGCAGGTACAGATGGGTAACATTCTGTCCTGCAGTCAGCGTGTTTACAGCAATTATGAACGCGGCGAACTAGATATTCCCACGGAAATTCTCATCAAATTGGCGGATTATTATGACGTTTCGGTGGATTATATTTTAAATCGTACAGACAGCATACAGACGGTAAGATAACCCTCTGTGTAGTGATAAAAAGGGCGCGCTGCAAAGGATATCTGTTGCAGCGCCCCTTTTTCCGATCAGAGCGTATCAATGTTTTCGAAATGATGCTTCTGATTACCTGTTTGTATTTGTCTCGCTCTTTATGCGGCTGATTCCCTCCGCAATCTCTTTAAACACCGGCGCGCCGTCCGTTGCGCCGGAGGAGCCGTCCTCCTTGAGCACGACGATCGCATATTCCGGTTGATCCGCGGGGAAATAGCCCGCAAACCAGGTGTGCAGGATCTCCCGCTCGCCGTCGTACCAGCCGGTCTGGGCAGTCGCCGTCTTACCCGCCGCTGTGCCTGCGTCCGGCTTTGCATGTTTACCGCTTCCCTCTTCGACCGTCTGGGTCAAAAAGCGCTGGATCGAACGCGCTGTCGATTCGGACATCGCCTGCAAAGGCGGCTGAATCTCCGTTTCATCCAACAGGTTCCCGTCATCGTCCACCAGTCCTTCGACCAGCACAGGCTTCTGATATCCGCCATCATTGGCAATACAGGCATAGAGGGAGGCAAGCTGCAGCGGCGTGGCCAGAAGTGTCCCCTGCCCAAAGGCGAAGTTCGCCACTGCGGCCGGGGAATTGAGCTCCTCCGCCTTGGGAAGCGTCCCTGCGGGTGCAGTCAAATTGTCCGCAAGCGCAGTGGAGGTGCCAAAGCCGAGCCGGTCCGCCATTTCGATGAGCTGCGCAGGTTCCAGCTTTAAGGCCAGATTGATAAAATAGGGGTTACAGGAGACCTCGATCGCCTCCTCCATATCAATCGTTCCATGCCCTCCAAGCTCATGGCAGTGGAACACCGTCTTCCCCTGTGTGATCGCGCCCGTACAGGTGTAGGTAAGGCTTGCGGAAATCCCCGCCTCCAGCGCGGCGGCCGCAATCACGGGCTTGAAGATGGAGCCGACCGCATAGGGTGTGAGCGCGCGGTTGATCAGAGGGGAATCCGCGTCGTTGAGGCTTTTGGCAAGATCATTCGGGTGAAACGCAGGGCAGCTCGCCATGGCGCGGATTTTTCCCGTTGCTGTCTCCAGCACGACGACGGCTCCCCGTTCAATCGAGGAATGGGAAAGGCTCTCCTCTGTAAGCTCCTGGATTCTTCGGTCGATCGTCAGCCGCACGCCTTTGGCGGAATCATAACCGGCCCGCTCAATGTTTGGCTGCTCCCCGCTGAGCAGCCTGCCGTGCGCATCGACCGAAAAGCTCACGCGCAGATCGCTGTCCTTCATCTGGAGCCAGCTGTCAAAGCTCTTCTCCAGCCCCGTTTCCCCCTTCTCTCCTGTTGAGTCGAGATGGCCGATGAGGTGTACGGCAAGCGGACTATCCGCATAGCGCTCCTTCGCGGTGACAACGGTAATATCCGGACAGTCCATCGCATCCGTATCAACGTCGACGGATACGGGATAGCCTTTGCTCATCTTCTCTCGAATGCTGGACAGTTCTTCATCAGAAACATAAGGCTCGATCGTGCTCAATGCCTCGGGCGTCGGTTTCAAAAGTGCCACATAGCGCTTACTGGAATTGACCAGCGGCAGGCCATTGCAGTCGTAAAAGGTACCACGGGCCGTGCCAACTGTGATCGTACGTGTGTTATTTCTCACGGCGGCCTGGGCATAATCGCTTTGTGAAATGCTCAATATTCGTACAAACAAAAGCCCTAGAGAAAGCATCAGTATAAAAAAAATTGCGACAACGCGTTTCGCCATTTTAATCTCCGCCTTTTGAATTGGTCTCCCTTGTAGTATGTCCATTTTCAAAACAAAGCAAACGAATTCATCGGACAATCTTTTCTGAAAACGCGCATATTTGCAATTGCTCATGCCTATAATTGGTAACAGAAAACAAAAAATAAAGGAGCTGTTTTTATGCCACGTCCACGCAAGGCTATTGATTATGAAGAGGAACTAATGAAGGTAGATGCTCAGATCACCCGCTGCGACAAAACAAAAGCCGAGCTGCTTGAGCGCAGACAGGAGCTCTTAAATGCCAAGCGGGAGACAGAGGTTGGCGCGCTCTACGATGCGATGCAGCGCTCCGGCGTATCCGTCGAGGAAATCATCAGCCTAATCGATCGGACATCGCAGCAAGAAGTCGGATAAACATCGTAAAAAGCCCTTGCTTATAAAAAGATCGAGGCCCGCCTTTGCTTTCGTAGAAAGGCGGGCCTTCTGCT
>DAWDUP010000121.1:3190-6734 GCA_052346825.1 Candidatus Fimivicinus sp.
AGAACGGCAATTAAAAATTCCCGCTCGTTTTTCACCTCTACAAGATTGCAGGACAGAAAGCCGCCGCGGCCTTCTCCGTCATGCGGATCCGGCGCGGCGGCATTTCCAGATCCCGCCCCATGATCCAGATTCCCGGCGGGTGCGGGAAGATACGATTTGATACGCAACCGCCGGTTGTGTCCAGTCAGATTCATGTGAATGCGGAAGATTCCTCACAACTTACAGTTGATGCGTCCTCACAAAAGCCCACAGCGTCATACATGCAGCAAGTTTCCGTCACGACCTCGATGCCCGTGCGGATCGCCTCCGGCTCAAGCAAGTCCCAGCTGTCGAGGCGCGTATGATAATAGCGCGGCGGCGTGGGATCCATTGCGGCAAAGCCGGTGGCCTTGACGCCGATCTGCGTAAACGCTGCGGCATCGCATGCGCCGATGTAGATGGAGGCATAGGGAAGATCAAGGCCGCAGTTGGACGCGGCGTTTTTGACGAGCTCCTTGGCCTGCTTATCATGCTTCAACGTACCGCTCAAGTCGCGGTCGTAAACGGCCAGATCCTTCAGATCGCGGAAAGTATCAAGCCCCAGTACGACCGTCTCTGTAGCGAGCAGCTCCTCCTTATGCCGCTTGGCATAGGCCTTTGCGCCGCGCAGACCGGCCTCCTCCGAACCGGAGAGCAATACGACAACCTCCGTATGTTCAAAGCGGATATCCGCCTCCGCCAGCGTTTTGAGCGTACTCATGGCCACATAGCAGCCGGTGAGGTTATCGTTTGCACCGGGAACGCTTTTAAACGGGTTCTGAAAAAACAGAAATCCGATAAAACACGGGAACAGGCAGAAAAGGATCACGCCGAACACGTTAAAGAAGATGTTAAGCCCACCGGTCAGTTCCACACCCGCCACATTGACCACGAGAAGCTTTACAAGATTGGCTGCGCCACAAATGATGAAGCCGACCACCGCGGGGATCAGGACGGCCTTCATGCCGTTGCCGCCGAGTTTATAATTCAGCGTCCATTCATATTGGGAATCGGAATGGCCTACCAGGAAAATGCGGCGTTTGACCTCACCCTTCGGCTTGCGGGTGGCGATCACATTATGCGACGGATGGCCGGGAAACAGCGGATCGATAAACTGCTTATACATCACGAACTCCAGCACCAGCGGGATCGCGCCGAGGAGCACCAGAATCAGGCCGATGAGCGCATGGTCGAACCAATAGAGGAACGAAGCGATGATACCCATCGCCACCGTAAACGGGATAAAGCCCATAAACGCCTGGCGGTGTACTGTAAATTCCTCGATCTGCACGTCGTCCGCCCACTGCTCGAGCTCCTTTGCCATCATCTTCTGCGCCTCAAGCTCTTGCGGGCTGCCAGGCGCACGCGGGCCCACCTTTTCGATAATATGTTTGATCTGATCGCAGCAATACTGCACGGTAGCTTTCAGGTCAAAAGCTTTTCCGTGTGCCGCTTGCTCTGCATACTTCAATTCTCCTCACTCTTTCTATAAAATTTCCTCTATATTACCATAATTTATGCGCTATGACAACCGGAATTTCAAAAGAGGGATATGCTTCATAATGCATTGTTTGAACGCATATGGTGCAAAAGGGGGGAAGATGATGCCAGAATATATCCGCGTAAAGGATCTAAGCAAGACTTACCGCCGGCATGAGGCGGTTAGCCATATCAGCTTTCAGGTAAACAAGGGGCAAATTTTTGCCTTTCTCGGGCCAAACGGAGCGGGAAAAAGCACCACGATCAATATTCTTTCCACACTGCTTCTCAAAAGCAGCGGAATCGTCCGCGTCGGCGGCCTGGACCTTGACCGCCAGCGGCAGGAAGTCAAACAGAAAATCGGTATCGTTTTTCAAGATGACGTTCTGGATGAGGGCCTGAGCGTATACCAGAACCTTCTGTACCGCGGCGGGCTCTATCTTTCACAGGAGAACGTGCTGAAACAGCGCATCTCAGAACTTTCATCCCTGCTGATGCTGGAGCCGATCCTGACACGGAAATACGGAGACTGCTCAGGCGGACAAAAAAGGCTTGCTCAAATCGCAAGAGCACTCCTTCCGGCTCCCGGCCTTCTGATTTTGGATGAGCCGACAACCGGCCTTGATCCTGTGACGCGCCAAAAGGTTTGGGAAACGCTGCTGGTCCTGCGTGAAAAGCTACAGATGACTATTTTCTTTACCACACATTATATGGAGGAAGCCGCCTTTTCCGATGCGATCTGCGTTCTCGACCACGGCCAGATTTTATTGTGCGATACGCTTGACCATCTCGGAAAAACACAGGTGGATAGCAAAAAAAAGCTGGACCTCAACGCTCTTTACCTCCACCTTCTAGGAGAAAACAGATGAAAAAACTAGCCTTTTTAGTTCGGCGAAACCTCCGCCTCTTTTGCAGCAACCGGCTTAATATCCTGTTGTCCTTTGCTTCGATCCTGATTGTAATCGGTATTTATATCCTATTTCTGCGGGATTTTCTCCTCGAAACGGTTACGCGCGCAGGCGCGGACAGCGCGTATGTCGAGGAATTTACAGACCGCTTTATGTTTTCCGGCCTGCTGGTTGTCATCAATACGACCACCTGCTTCGGCATCATCCAGCTTGGTGTCTCCGATGCGGAAACCGGCATCCGGCGAGACTATCTGGTCGCTCCGATCTCTCGTTTTTCTTTGATGCTCGGCTACTGGATAACAGCCGTTATCATCTCCTTCTTTTTTACCATATGCACCGTGCTGGGCGGAGAGCTCTTTTTCCTTCTACAGTATGGAAAAGCGCTGTCCGGCGCTGCTCTTCTCCAAGCCATCTCAACTGTTCTTTTTTCATCCATGATCAATGCCGCCATTCTTCTCTGCCTTTCCCGGCGTTTGAAAAGCTCGGCAACCTTCTCCACGCTTGCCAACCTTTACGGCACGCTCATCGGATTCCTCGCCGGGGCTTATTTGCCCTATTCGTTCTATCCGAACTGGCTGCGCCGGATACTGTTTTATTTCCCTCCAACACAGACGGTCAGCATTTTGCGTCAGATTTATATAGATCACCTGCGTGTTCCGCTTGCGGAGCAGCGTTCTGCAGAGTTTGTGCCAAAACTGCTGCAAACCTTCGGCATTGAGCTGCAGCTGCGGGGAGTATCCGTTTCCCTGCAGCGCCAATATGGCATTCTGACCTTTCTTTTTCTGCTTCTTCTACTCTGTCTGTGGGCGGGCGGATTGGAAAACAAGCCCTTACGAAAGAAAGTGTAGGCGGCACACAAGTCTAAACATAAATTTTTCTCCATTTTTCTATTCCAACCTGAATCGAATACTGAACCGCCTGTCTAGAAACGCCGTCCTCATCGGCTATCGCTGTAAAGGTTTTTCCCTCAAAATAGTGGCGTTTTACCCTACTCTTTTGTATTTCATCAAGCGTCCCTATTATTTGTGTGATGAAACTGAATCTTCTTCCTCAATCATTTTTTCTAAAATGTTGCGGCTCACAGCTATTTCAGGATGATGTTCTTTAAAGTTGCTGCCGTTGATGTCAAAAGCGTGTCC
>DAWDUP010000122.1:0-4403 GCA_052346825.1 Candidatus Fimivicinus sp.
CCACCCCCTCCTCATGCAGGGAGCGGCAGGCCTGTGTGCCCGCATAATCAAATTCGGCCGCCTGGCCGATGATGATGGGGCCGGAACCGATGACGAGGACTTTTTTGATGCTTTGATCGATCATTGCAGCTCCTCCTTCTCAATCATGCGGATAAACTTGTCGAACAGAAACGATGTATCATGTGGGCCGGGGGAGGCCTCCGGATGAAACTGGACGGTGAAAACCGGCTTCCCGTGGTAGACGACGCCCTCTACCGTGCCGTCGTTTACGTTGACGCAGTTGACCTCCGCGTTATGCGGCAGGCCCTCGGCCTTGACCATGTAGCCGTGGTTCTGCGAGGAGATGTAGGAGCGGTCCTCCTCCAGGAACTTGACCGGATGGTTTGCACCGCGGTGGCCGTATTTCATGCGCTCGGTGTTGCCGCCCTGCGAGAGCGCCATGAGCTGGTGGCCAAGGCAGATGGCAAAGGTGGGCATGCCGTAATCATAGAGCTTCGCAATCTCGCAAATGATCCCCGTGCAGTCCTTCGGGTCGCCGGGGCCGTTAGAGAGCATGAGCCCATCCGGTTGTGCGGCGATGATCTCTGCCGCCGTGGCAAAGCAGGGGTAAACCGTGACCTCGCAGCCACGGCTTGCCAGGCTCCGCGCGATATTGCGCTTGACGCCGAAATCCATCAGCGCGATCTTCGGGCCGGTGTTGCCCGCGCCCACCACCTCGGGCTTCGTGATGCTCACGGACTTCACCAGGTCGACCTGGCGAAATCCCTGAATGACATCCATGCAGCGCTTCATATTAGAAAGATCGCCGGTCATCATACCGCGCATGGTGCCGCTTTCCCGGAGTTTTTTGACAATCGCGCGCGTATCGAGGCCGACGATGCAGGGGATATCAAATTCTTTGAGCACCGATTCCAAAGAAGCAGTACTGCGGAAATTAGAAGGTGTATCGCACAGTTCGTGCAAAAAGAATGCACACGGCTGCAATCGAATGGATTCAAAATCCTCGCGGCTGACGCCGTAGTTGCCGATCATCGGATACGTCATGACCACGCCCTGCCCGGCATAGGACGGATCGGTCAAAATTTCAAGGTACCCGGTCATGGAGGTATTGAACACGACCTCGCATGCCATTTCGCGGAATGCGCCGCGGGCCTCGCCCTCATAGATGGAACCGTCTTCCAGAACCAGATAAGCTCTCACTGGCTTCACCGTGCCTTCCTGAATTAGAATCGTTGGGCCCGAACGGGCAAAAAAAGAAGCGGGTTCGGCGCGTCTGCCGGTCCCCGCTGTTTCCCGCAAAGGGAAGCATAACGCCGTGCGTAAGAAGGAGGCGGAGCTCGTCCCGCCGCCCTTCTTCTAAACGTTAATATTAGCATGTTTCTTTCCGGATTTCAACAGAAATCCGCGTAAAAAAGCTAAAAATCGAAAGAACGGCATTGCGCACAAATTATGCTTCCCGGATGCGCTCCTTCTCGGACATTATACATATAATATTCTATCAATCCGTCTTAGGCAGAAAAAATATACATTATTTGTGCCATTTAGTGCATAAATAAACATTGTACAGCGTTTCAAAATGAACCTTTTATGGACACTGCAAACAAAGGAATCGAAAAGTAGAATCGTTTTCCGACCCATCAGCCGCATTGGCCGCATAATCCCTCATCGGCAAGAGGATCTGCTGAAGCAAATATACTCCGATGATAAAGCTCCTGAAGTTAACCGTTTTGAGTTACGCCGTCAGCTTTGACAACATGCCCATTTTTTGAAAACGATCAAAGCCCGATCCCGCGCAATCTGACAATTGATTTCTCATAGGGCAGGCTATATAATAAAGGTTGAAAATAAACGGAACAGCAGGGAGGCGGGGCGCGATGAAAGCCATTCTCCTCGCTCTCCCGCGTGCCCAAACCGCTGTGCAGTTGAAAAGGGTCCTCGTGAGCGCATCGCTCCCCGTGACCGGCATGTATGGTTCCGGCGCGGAGGTTCTCACGGCCGCAAGCGCACTGCCAGATGGTGTGGTGGTCTGCGGGTGGTTGCCGGATCTTTCTCCCGCGCAGCTGGCCCAGATGCTGCCCTCCGGGTTCGACCTGGTGGAGCTGCTTTCCTCCGGCCAGATTCCCGTGCAGGGCTACAGCAATGTGGTAAGCCTCCATTTGCCGCTGAACCGGCTGGAATTTATCAGCACGGTTCAAACGCTTGCGAGCGCCTCGGGTGTCTGCTTCGGCGCGCATGGCGAACAGGGCCGCTCCAGCGGGGAAAAGGAGCTCGTCTCCCGCGCAAAGGCGCTTCTCATGCGGGAGCTCTCGCTCTCCGAGCCCGAGGCGCATCGCCTGCTCCAGAAGCGCAGCATGGCTTCCGGCGCGCGCATGGCAGATACGGCACGGCAGGTGCTGGCCCAAGGGATTCAGGTTTTTAAAAGGGGATGATTCGATGAAATTCACCAAGATGCACGGCATCGGCAACTGCTACCTGTATTTTAACTGCTTCGAAACGCCCGTCGAACACCCGGAATCGTTGGCTGTCAAGCTCAGCGATATTCACTTCGGCGTCGGTTCGGATGGGATCATCCTCATTGAGCCGAGCAAAATTGCGGACTGTAAAATGGATATCTACAATGCAGACGGCTCGCGCGGCAAGATGTGCGGAAACGGCGTACGCTGCGTGGGCAAATTTGTCTACGACCGCGGGATTGTCAAAAAAGACGTGATCACGGTTGAGACCTTGAGCGGCGTCAAAACGCTTTATCTCAACATTGAGGGCGGCGCAGTCAAAACCGTGCGCGTCGATATGGGCAAGCCGATCCTCACGCCCGCCGAAATCCCCGTCAACCTGCCGGGAGACCGAGTGGTAAACCAGCCCATTAAAATTGAGAATTCCCTTACCGTCAAGCCGATCCATGCGCATGCGACCTGCGTTTCCATGGGGAATCCACACTGCGTTGTATTTGAGGATTATATGGATGTGGGGCAATTCCCGCTGGAGGACTTCGGCCCGAAATTTGAGCGCGACCCGCTCTTCCCGGAAGGTGTCAATACGGAATTCGTCAATGTCCTCAATGACCACGAGATCAAGATGCGCGTTTGGGAGCGCGGCAGCGGCGAAACCTGGGCCTGCGGCACTGGCGCGTGCGCCGCGGCGGTCGCCTGTATCTTAAACGGGCGGACAGGCCGCCGGGTGCTCGTCCACCTGCGCGGCGGTGATCTCGAAATAGAATGGGACGAGTGCACCGGCTGCGTCTGGATGACCGGGCCCGCCGCGTTGATCTGCGACTGCGAATGCAATCCGGGGATCTTGGATTGTTAAAAAAGGGATTTTCCATTTAGGTTTTTACTTTCAGCGGCTGTGCCGAATCGCCCAAAGCCTTCAATTCGCAGGGAAAGGATGGTCCGCACGATGAAAATCAATGAAAATTTTCTAAAGCTTCAGAGCAGCTATCTGTTCTCCACCATTGCCAAAAAGGTAGCGGCTTATCAGGATGCACACCCTGAGGCGGATATCATTCGTCTGGGCATCGGCGATGTGACCCGCCCCCTGCCGCCCGCTGTGATCGATGCGATGCACAAGGCGGTCGATGAGATGGCGAAGGTTGAGAGCTTTCACGGCTATCCCCCGGAATACGGTCAGGATTTCCTGCTGGAAAAAATCCGGAAATACGATTTTGCAGCTTACGGCGTTGAGCTCGACGCAGATGAAATTTTTGTCAGCGACGGCGCGAAGAGCGATACCGGCAATATCGGCGACATTTTCGATGTGGACAACGTTGTCGCCGTGTGCGATCCCATCTATCCTGTCTATATAGACACCAATATCATGGCGGGCCGCTCCGGCGATCTGATGAGCAATGGCCGTTGGAGCAAATTTATCTATTTACCCTGCACGGCGGACAATCATTTTCTGCCGGAGCTCCCCACGGAGCATGCGGATCTGATCTATCTCTGCTTCCCCAACAATCCCACCGGCATGGCGATCGATTTCGATGGCCTGAAACAGTGGGTCGACTATGCAAACCGCGAGGGCAGCATCATCCTTTACGATGCTGCCTATGAGGCTTATATCACACAGGAGGGCATCCCCCATAGCATTTTCCAGATCGAGGGTGCAAAAACCTGTGCGATCGAATTCCGAAGCTTCTCCAAAACGGCGGGCTTCACGGGTGTGCGCTGCGCCTATACCGTCATCCCCAAGGCACTAAAGGTAAACGGCGTTTCCCTCAATCACCTCTGGGCGCGGCGCCAGGCGACGAAGTTCAACGGCGTCTCCTATGTGACTCAGCGCGCGGCGGAGGCGATCTATTCTGAGGAGGGCCGCCGTCAGGTCCGCAGGGTCATCAGCTATTACCAGAAAAACGCCCGGGTGATTGCAGAGGGCCTTCAGGCTGCAGGCTTCAAGACCTGGGGCGG
>DAWDUP010000122.1:4413-6678 GCA_052346825.1 Candidatus Fimivicinus sp.
TTGGCTCAAAACACCGGATGGGCTCACCTCTTGGGATTTCTTCGATCAACTCCTTGCAAAGGCGCAGGTCGTCGGCACGCCCGGCTCCGGCTTCGGCCCCGCGGGCGAGGGCTTTTTCCGCCTGACCGCGTTCGGCGACGCAAAGCGTACAGTTGAGGCAATCGAACGAATCGCCAACGTATTTTAAATCAAAAATTTGGAAACCGCTTCGTTATAAAGCGCAGCGGTTTCCGGTTTCTCATTTTCATTCTGCTGGACCAAAAATTTATATAAACAACGGAGGATGTAGCAATGGAGAAGAAAGAGATGCTCTACGAGGGCAAGGCCAAAAAGGTGTACGCCACACAGGACCCTGACATTCTGATCGTCGATTATAAGGATGACGCAACCGCCTTCAACGGCCTGAAAAAAGGCACGATTACCGGCAAGGGCGTCATCAACAACAAGATGTCCAATTTCATGTGCAAAATGCTCGAAAAGGAAGGCATCCCCACCCACTATATCGAAGAACTCAGCGACCGTGAGACAGCCGTCAAGCGCGTTTCGATCGTTCCGCTGGAGGTCATCATCCGCAATAAGGCGGCGGGCTCCATGGCGAAACGTCTCGGCCTGGAAGAGGGCACGAAGTTGCTCTGCCCCGTCCTCGAATTCAGCTACAAAGACGATGCGCTCGGCGACCCGATGATCAACGATTCGCACGCGATCGCATGCGGCTTCGCAACACAGGCGGATATCGACGCGATCCGTTCGATGGCGCTCAAGATCAATGAGATTATGTGCAACTATTTTGCGAGCGTTAACGTGGAGCTGATCGACTTCAAGCTCGAATTCGGCCGCTATCACGATCAGATCATCCTTGCGGACGAGATTTCTCCCGACACTTGCCGCTTTTGGGATATGACCACACATGAAAAGCTCGATAAAGACCGCTTCCGCCGCGATATGGGCAGCGTGGAAGAAGCCTATGACGAAATGGCGAAGCGCCTGGGCCTGAAATAAATCAGATTTCAGATCACAGATGCAGACGTCGGACCGGTACGCCGGCATCTGTGATCGATACCGTTTGGAGTGAACGCACTTGAAGGACTGTTTGCCCTTTGATACGCTGCACGAGGAGTGCGGCGTATTCGGTATTTTTGGCAGCCGGGAAATCCCGCCCGCGCAGGCGGCGTATTACGGCCTGTACGCCCTGCAACACCGCGGGCAGGAAAGCTGCGGCATCGCGGTGAGCGATCAGGGCGTTTTAAGCGCTCACCGGGCCATGGGGCTTGTCGGTGAGGTTTTCGACGATGCGGTCCTCTCCTCCCTTCCGGGGCAGATCGCCATCGGCCATGTCCGCTATTCCACGGCGGGCGGGAGCCTTGTGCAAAACTGCCAGCCGCTTCTCATGCGCTATGCAAAGGGCAGGCTCGCCATTGCGCATAACGGCAACCTCACAAACGCCGAAGCAGTGCGGGAAGAGCTTGCAAAGGGCGGGGCGATCTTCCAGACGACGATCGATTCCGAGGTGATCGCCCACGTCATCGCGCAGGAGCGCATTGCCGCCGGCAGTATCGAACAGGCTGTGGCGCGCATGATGAACCGCATCCAAGGCGCATATTCTCTGCTGGTGATGAGCCCGCAGAAGCTGGTTGCAGCGCGCGATCCATTCGGCTTCCGTCCTCTTGTGATCGGCCAACGGGGTTCCTCCTTCGTGATAGCCTCTGAAACCTGCGCGCTCGACGCGGTCGACGCCGATTTTGTCCGCGATGTGGAGCCCGGCGAGGTTGTGGTGGTGGATGCCGGGGGGCTGCGCAGCATCCGCGCGCACTGCGTAGAGCAGCCCAGGCGCATGTGCGTGTTTGAATATCTCTATTTCGCCCGGCCCGATTCCACGCTCGACGGGGTGCGCGTCCATGCGGCGAGGTTGCGCGCCGGGGCGCTGCTTGCCCGGGAGCATCCGGCGGATGCGGATATCGTGATCGGCGTCCCGGATTCTGGTCTGGACGCGGCAATCGGCTTTTCACAGGCAAGCGGCATTCCGTTTGAAACCGGCTTCGTGCGAAACAACTACGTAGGCCGCACCTTCATCAAGCCCGAACAGGGCGAGCGGGAAGCCAGCATCAATATCAAATTGAACGTTTTGCGGCAAACCGTTGCGGGGAAACGCATCGTCATGGTGGATGATTCCATTGTGCGCGGCTCGACGAGCGCGAACATCATCCGCGCGCTGAAAAAGGCCGGGGCGAAGGAAGTGCATGTGCGCATTTCCTCCCCGACGCTGCA
>DAWDUP010000123.1:0-4936 GCA_052346825.1 Candidatus Fimivicinus sp.
GCCCCGCCATGTGACGGAGCTGATCGCGGCGGGGGAGGTCGTTGAACGGCCTTCCTCCGTTGTGAAGGAGCTGATGGAAAACTCTATCGACGCGGGCGCGTCCGCCGTTACGCTCGAGATCCGGCGCGGCGGAATCACCTACATCCGCATTACGGACAACGGCTGCGGCATTGCGCGCGAGGATGCGCCAACAGCATTCGTTAGCCATGCGACGAGCAAGATCAGCGTTGAAGCGGATCTGAACGGCATCGGCACCCTGGGCTTTCGCGGCGAAGCGCTCGCTTCCATTGCGGCGGTTTCGCGCGTGGAGCTTTTAACCCGGACGCAGGAGGAGCCTGTGGGCACGCGGCTGTGCATCGAGGGCGGCGAGCAGACGCTTCTGGACGATGCGGGCTGCCCAAAGGGGACAACGCTGATCGTGCGCGACCTGTTTTACAACACGCCCGCGCGCATGAAGTTCCTGAAAAAGGATGTGTCAGAGGCGAACGCCGTCGCAGGTGTTGTGGACCGCGTTGCCCTCTCCCATCCGGAGGTCAGTGTCCGCTTCATCCGGGATGGGAAGGAGACGCTTTTAACCCCTGGCGATGGGAAGCTAATCAGCGCGATTTATGCGGTATACGGGAAGGATTTCGCCGCGGGTCTGCTCCCGGTGGATTATGAGCTGAACGGCGTGCGTATATCCGGCTTTGTCGCAAAGCCGCTGGCCGCGCGGCCGAACCGTGCGATGCAGCTTTTCTTTCTGAACGGCAGGCTTGTGAAAAGCCGCACCGCCATGGCGGCGCTGGAGGAGGCCTACCGCAACGCGATCATGGCCGGCAAATTCCCGGCCTGCGTGCTGCATCTGCACGTGCCGAACGAAACGGTGGATGTCAACGTTCATCCCGCAAAGATTGAGGTTCGTTTTGCCAATGAAAAGCGTATTTTTGACGCGGTCTATTATGCCACAAAAAATACGCTCCAGCAAAACGACCCGCGCCCGCGTGTTGATCTCAACAGGATAAACGCATCTGTTGAGGCGGCGCAGCCTTCCCCTCCCGCGACGGAGCAGATCACGCTGCCCAAAAGGAAGGACAGCTTCTGGAGCCGCGAGACGGCGGCCTCCTATATCGGGAAAAATCGTCCGCCGCAGAAATTGGAATCCCCGGTGCTTGGTTACGCGCGGGGCCGGGAGCCGGATACGGTGTCGGCTGCGCTCCAAAAGCAGCAGGCCGCCAGCATGCCGGAAGAAGTGCCTACACCTGTGAGCAGCGCTGTGAAAATCGAATCCGCCGCAAAGGCCGCGCAGGCGTTTTCCGGGCAGGCGGCGGCTTCCCCGCAGGCGGAGATTGCGCGCGAGATGGCGGCAGCTGAAGAAAAAGTGGTGCTCGAGCAGCCAGCGTTTTCTGGGGAAAAGAAGGCGAAGGATACGGTACAGACGCCGCCTTCCAAAGAAATTCCGGCGTTCCGTGTGTTGGGGGAGGCCTTCCGTACCTATATCGTGGTGGAGAGCGGGAAGGAATTGCTCCTCATTGATAAGCATGCCGCCCATGAGCGCATGCTGTATGAGGAGCTCAAACGGGAGGCTGGGCAGGCGGATTTGCAGCTTCTGCTTTCGCCTGTGGCCGTCACGCTCGCCAAGGAGGAATACGCGGCAGTGTTGCAGAATTTGGAGCTATTGCGCCAGGCTGGATTTGAGGCAGAGGATTTCGGCGCAGGAACGGTGCTCGTGCGCGCGTGCCCGATGACACTCGCGCAGGAGGATGTTGCCGCCCTGTTTCAGGAGCTGGCGGGTTATCTGCTGGCAAACCGGCGCGAGCTGATCCCCGAAAAGCTCGACTGGCTCTATCACAATGTCGCCTGCCGTGCTGCTATTAAGGCGGGGGACGAGACAAGTCCCTATGAGCTGGAGCGATTTGTGGAAAATCTGCTCTTGCATGATGAAATCCGCTATTGCCCGCATGGGCGGCCCGTCATGGTCGTGATGCCGCAGGGTGAATTGGAAAAGCAATTCGGGCGGGTCCAATAGAGAAGCGATCCTGCTAAGATGCTTAAAACGGAGGGAAGGACATGGCGGCAGATAAAAAAATACCGGTTCTCGCCGTCGTCGGCCCGACCGCTTCCGGGAAAACGATGTTGGCCGTGGCGCTTTCAAAGGAATTCGGCGGCGAGGTCGTCAGCGCGGATTCCATGCAGATTTACGCTGGCATGGAGATTGCCACCGCTGCGCCGACCAGGGAGGAAATGGGCGGCGTGGCGCATTATCTCGTCGGCGTTGTGCAGCCGGAGGAGCGGTTCAGTGTTGCCGCGTTTACCGCGCGTGCAGAGCAATGCATCGCCGATATCCGGTCACGCGGGAAGCTGCCGGTGCTGGCAGGCGGCACGGGGCTTTATATCGATACGCTGCTCGACCATATCGAATTGGTCGATGCGCCTGCACACCCTGAAATCCGCTCTGCGCTTTATCGCCGCGCGGAGCAGGAGGGCGCGAAAGCGCTGTGGGAAGAATTGAACCGGATCGACCCGCGGACGGCTGAGGGCCTGCATCCGGCCAATCTGGGCCGGATCGTCCGGGCGCTGGAGCTGTATGAAACCTCCGGGGTCACGATGTCGGAGCAGCGAAAGCGGTCCAGGCAGAATCCGTCGCCTTACGATCCGTTTTATCTGGGGCTGGATTTTCGAGACCGGCAGCATCTGTATGACCGAATCGACCGGCGCGTGGATCAAATGGTGGCAGACGGCCTGTTGGACGAGGCGCGCAGCTTTCTTGCCCGCGACCCGGACGGCACTGGCGCGCAGGCGATCGGCTATAAGGAATTAAGGCCTTATTTTGCCGGGGAAATGGCGCTGGAAGAAGCGCTTTCCAACCTCAAACGTGCCACCAGGCGCTATGCAAAGCGGCAGCTGACATGGTTTCGCCGCAATACGCGTATCCACTGGCTGTTTTGGGAGGATTACGGTACGCCCGACGCTCTGTGCGGGGAAGCATACCGCCTTGTGCGGGAATCGGATTGGGGGCAGATGACATGACGCAGCAGGTTCAAACGCCGACGGACCAGGCCCAAAAAGCGAAAGCCTTGAAGCTGGGTAAAAAGCTTTTGATGATCCTCTGCATCGTTCTGGCTGCCTTATATTGCTGTTATCAGTTTTATCAATGGCGTGTTCCAAGCGTAAAGACGGAGGTTGCGTTGGAACAGAGCGTTTACAACGCCGTGGACGCACAGGTCTTTGTGGTCCGCGATGAACATATCCTTTCGAATACCGCCTCCGGGAAGGTCATCCCGCTGGTGGAGGATGGAGAGCGGGTTGCAAAGGGCGACGTGGTCGCCATGGTGTTCCATAATGATGTGGACGCGGCGAATTATCTGCGCGCTCAGGAGCTGAAAAATCAGATCAGCTATTATGAGCAGCTTTCCAAGCAGCTTGCAGCGGTATCGGATATCAATGCGCTCAACGAGGATGTGTTTTCCCTTTTGCTTGATTGCCTGGATACGGTGGACAGCGGAAAGTTCAGCCATTTTGAGGACCGCACAGACGAGCTGGAAAATATGCTGAACCGCCGCCAGATGGCCATGGGGGAGGAAATCGACTTTTCCTCGATGATTTCCGCTTTGAAAGCCGAGATGGACGGCCTGGCGGTTAATGAAAGCGCTTATTCAAAAATTACGGCGGAGCGCTCCGGCTACTATATCAGCAGCACGGATGGGCTGGAGGGGGCAATCCCCTACGGGCAGGTCTCTTCTGTAACGCAGGACGTCCTGCAAAAGGCGCTGGAGGCGAAGGCAAAGCCGGCTTTTGGCGGCGTGGGCAAAATAGTCGACAAATTCGACTGGTATCTGCTCTGCACGATCCAGGAGGAAGAGGCTCTGTCGTTTGGACGCGGGGATAGCATCACAGTGCGCATGCCCTTCAGCGCGGAGGGAGCATTCAAGGCCGAGGTGGAGAATATCGCGCAGAGCGAGGATGGGAAGAATCTGGTTACCCTGAAATGCAATCTGATGAATGAGAATTTCGCCAATCTACGGCAGGAAACAGCGCAGCTTGTGACGAATGTCACCGTCTATTATGCTGCGCCGCAGCCGGAGAGCAAATCCGGAGAGACAGAGAAGCCCAAGCCAAAGCAGTATATCGTCGATAAGGGCATTCGGGTCAGCAGCAGCGCGGTGCGCGTGGTAGACGGAGAGAAGGGCGTTTACGTCCGGCGCGGAAATGTGGCGCGCTTTCGCAAGCTGAATGTGGTCTATTCTGATCAGACCTATGTGATTTCCGCGACGACCGACCGGGATGGAAATCCGATCGTGGACGATCCAAACGGCTATCTGAAGCAATATGATGAAGTGATATTAGAAGGGAAGGATTTGTATGATGGAAAAATTATCGACTGACCCGCGCTTTGAGCAGATCACGGACAACTACAAGCGCATCCGGGAGAATATCGCGGCTGCCGCGGAGAAAAGCGGCAGGCATGCCAGTGAAATCCGCTTCATGGCAGTGACCAAAACGGTCGAGCCCGTCTATATCAATCATGCCCTTTCCCTTGGAATCGACCTGATCGGCGAAAACAAGGTGCAGGAGTTTTTGGGAAAGCGGGAATATCTCCACCTTGAAAACTGCGAAAAGCATCTGATCGGGCATTTGCAGACGAACAAGGTCCGCCAGATCGTCGGCGAGGTCGATATGATCGAGTCTGTCGATAGCCTGCGTCTTGCACAGGAGATCAGCCGTCAGTCCGTAAAGCGCGGGCTGACCACGCCGGTGCTTCTGGAAATCAATATCGGGGAAGAGGAGAGCAAGACTGGCATGGAACCGGCGGCGCTGGAAGAAACCGCCCGTGCGATCGCGCAGATGCCGGGCATTCAGATCTGCGGTCTCATGGCAATTCCGCCTATCTGCGAAGATGAATTGGTCTTGCGTGGATTTTTTCCAATATGCACAGATTATTTATTGACATGAGGGCCAA
>DAWDUP010000123.1:4946-6624 GCA_052346825.1 Candidatus Fimivicinus sp.
GGACATCCTTTCAATGGGCATGTCCGGCGATTATATCCAGGCCATTGAAGAAGGGGCCAATTTGGTCCGTGTCGGCTCCGCGCTTTTCGGTGCGCGGGTCTATTAAAAAGGCAGGAGGTTTCTGAACATGAGCTTTATGGAGAAAATCAAGCAGATCGTCAATGTGGATGAGGACAACTACTATGATAACGACGCCGTAGGAGAAGACTACGAGGAATATGACGATTACGACACCGGCCGGGAAGAGGAAGAAGAGACGGCCAGGCCGGTGCATGATGAGCCACGCACGCAGGCAAACCCCAATCGCGTTGTACGCATCAACAATGCGTCCGCCCAGCTGCAGGTCGTGCTCGTTAAGCCTGACCGCTTTGATGACGTCACGGCGATTGCCGACCATGTTAACGGAAAGCGCACGGTCGTGCTCAATCTGGAATCCGCCAACCGGGAGACGTCCCGCCGCTTGCTCGATTTCCTCAGCGGTGTGGCCTATGCCAATGGCGGCTCCATCAGCCCGCTGGCAAACAATACGTATATTATCGTCCCTTATAATGTCGATTTCACAGGTGATCTGGCTGATGAGCTGGAGAATAACGGCGTCTTTTTTTAAGTCGTGCGTTTGCGCCATAAATGAATGATGGGGGATGAAAAGCGATGTTAACACCGCAGCAGGTGAAAGATCATCGCTTCCAGCTCGGCTCCCGCGGGACCTATCGCGCGGAAGAGGTGGATGCGTTTGTGCAGGAGCTTACAGCTTGCTACGAGGAAGCTTATACGCAGAATGAAGCTTTGTTAAAAAAAATCAGCCTTTTAGCAGATAAGGTCGAAGAGTACCGCAGGGACGAGGACACGATCCGTTCGGCCCTTCTGGTGGCGCAGCGCACAGCGGATCAGGTCGTGCGCGAGGCGCAGGAAAAGGCCGATGCCTGTCTCACTCAGGCGGAGAATCAGGCGAAGGAGCTGGAGGCGGAAGCGTCTGTTCGTTCCGGACAAGTGATTCAGGAGGCCTCAGACCGGGCACAGACGCTTACACGCGAGGTCGATGCACGCGTTAGCGCCCTGCTGGGCGACGCTTCGGCAAAGGCGGAGAGCCTGGTGAGCGAAGCGCAGGCCAAAGCGGACCGATTGGTTGAGGAAGCGGGCCGGCATGCGCGGGAGAATCTGGCACAACTGCGCGAGGAGACTGAGCACGAGAGCCTGCTGCTTGATCAGATGCGCAGTGCAGTCAGCACGTTCCGGGCCGATCTGATCGCTATGTATAAGGAGCATGTTGAGCTGATCAACCGTCTGCCTTCTCTTACGGAGGATGCAGTTCATGAGGATGCTCCGGCTGAGAAGCCGGAGCAGGCGTCCGTTAGCGAGCCCCAGCCGCAGGAGGGTTCCGAACAGCTGCAGGAGGCTGTTGAATTGGTCTCCGAACTGCCTTCGCCGGCGCCGGAGGAGGAAGTGACGGAGCCGGTCGTTGAGGAGACGCCGGCGCATGAGGAAGCAGCAGCTGCCGTAAAGGAGGAACCCTTTGCGCAGCCCGATCCGGTGAGCCAGTTCCGCACGATCTACAGCGAGGATGACGAAGCGGAAGAAACGGTGGAGGCGACATCAGAAGAAGAGACGCAGCTCACCATGGGTGAGACGGGTTTTCACCTGAATCTCGACCAAGTAGCTGATGAGGAGCCGCCGCAGG
>DAWDUP010000124.1:0-3595 GCA_052346825.1 Candidatus Fimivicinus sp.
GCTGAGGGGTGCGTTGCAACAAGCAACGCACCCCTGATTTTTCATTGCCGGATTTCGCCTCAGAAATCAAGCTTTTTCTCGATAAACGCCGTAAGTTCATCGATCGGCAGGCGGACCTGCTCCATCGTATCACGGTCGCGCACCGTGACGCAGCCATCCGTCTCACTGTCGAAATCGTAGGTCACGCACATCGGCGTGCCGATCTCATCCTGCCTGCGGTACCGCTTGCCGATGGAGCCTGCGTCGTCATACTCCACCATGAAGCGCTTCGCCAGCAGGTCGTGCACCTTCATCGCGCCCTCATTCAGCTTCTTAGAGAGCGGCAGGACCGCCGCCTTCATCGGCGCGAGCGCCGGATGCAGATGCATCACCACACGGGTGTCGTTCTTCTCCGCGTCCACCACTTCCTCGTCATAAGCATCGCAGAGGAAGGCGAGCGCCACACGATCCGCGCCGAGTGATGGCTCGATGACGTAGGGCAGGTATTTCTCATTGGTGGTCTGGTCGAAATATTCGAGGCTCTTGCCGGAGGTGTTCTGATGCTGCGTCAGGTCGAAATCCGTGCGGCTTGCAACGCCCCACAATTCGCCCCAGCCGAAGGGGAAGAGATATTCAAAATCCGTCGTCGCGTTGGAATAATGGGAGAGCTCCTTCTGCTCATGATCGCGCAGGCGGAGGTTTTCAGCCCGCATGCCGAGGGAGAGCAACCACTTGTGGCAGGCATCCTTCCAGTAGGAGAACCATTCGAGCTCCGTGCCGGGCTTGCAGAAGAATTCCAGCTCCATCTGCTCGAATTCGCGCGTGCGGAAGGTGAAGTTGCCGGGCGTGATCTCATTGCGGAAGGATTTTCCGATCTGGCACACGCCGAAGGGAATCTTCCTGCGGGTCGTCCGTTGGATATTCGGAAAGTTGACGAAGATACCCTGTGCCGTTTCCGGGCGGAGGTACAGCTCGTTCTTCGCATCCTCCGTCACACCCTGGAAGGTTTTGAACATGAGGTTGAATTTGCGGATATCGGTAAAGTCGCATGCGCCGCACTCCGGGCAGGCGATCTTGTGCTCCTTGATGTAATCGGACATCTGCTCAAAGCTCCAGCCAGCGGGGTTCACGCCCGTGTCCTCAATGAGCTTATCCGCGCGGTGGCGCGTCTTGCAGGCCTTACAGTCCATCAGCGGGTCAGAAAAACCGCCCACATGGCCAGAAGCAACCCAGGTTTGAGGATTCATCAAAATTGCAGAATCAAGGCCGACGTTATAGGGGCTCTCCTGCACAAATTTTTTCCACCAGGCGCGCTTGACGTTATTCTTGAATTCCACGCCCAACGGGCCGTAATCCCAGGTGTTCGACAGGCCGCCGTAAATCTCGCTGCCAGGATAAACAAAGCCCCTCGCCTTACACAGCGCGACAACCTTTTCCATCGTCTTCTCCGTATTCGAAAGCATACTATTGGCCCCTTCCAGATTCTTTCCTGTTCTTCCGTAAAATCATAGCGGAAAGGCCCTGAAATGTCAAGGAAAAACCGCGCCGCAGCACATTCCGGCTGCCTGACCGCCCGAAAACGCACAAAGCCCTGACATGCCTTTGACAAGCCTGCCGTTCTGCGATATAATAATACCTCGGTAAACCCGAGTGCGCCGGCCTGCCCGGCAATACTTCAAAAATAAAATACAAGGAGTGCTTTCTATGCCATTGGTTACCACCACGGAAATGTTCAAAAAAGCCTATGAGAATGGCTATGCCATCGGCGCCTTCAACGTAAACAACATGGAGATCGTCCAGGGAATCACGAGCGCATGCAAAAAGCTCAACGCGCCTGTCATCCTGCAGGTATCCTCCGGTGCGCGCAAGTATGCACACCACGAATATCTCGTCAAGCTGGTCGAGGCGGCCGTCGACGAGACCGGCCTTCCAATCGCCCTGCATCTGGATCACGGCCCGGATTTCGAAACCTGCAAGAGCTGCATCGACGGCGGCTTTACTTCCGTTATGATCGACGGCTCTTCAAAGCCCTATGAAGAGAATGTGGAGCTGACCCGCAGGGTCGTCGAGTATGCGCATGCGCATGGGGTCGTGGTAGAGGGCGAGCTTGGCAAGCTTGCCGGCATTGAGGACGACGTTAACGTTTCCGACGACGACGCGAACTTCACGCAGCCGGAGGAGGTTGAGGATTTCGTCTCCCGCACAGGCGTCGACTCCCTCGCCATCGCCATCGGCACAAGCCACGGCGCCTATAAATTCAAGCCCGGCCAGAAGCCGCAGCTGCGCTTCGACATCCTCGCTGAGGTTGCGGAGAAGCTGCCCGGCTTCCCGATCGTCCTGCACGGCGCGAGCTCCGTCATGCCGGAATACGTCAAGATGATCAATGAATTCGGCGGCGAGATGCCCGATGCAATCGGCATTCCGGAGGATATGCTGCGCAAGGCTGCGAGCATGGCTGTCTGCAAGATCAATGTCGACTCCGACATCCGCCTTGCCATGACTGCCTCCATCCGCAAGCATTTTGCGGAGTATCCGGGTCATTTCGATCCCCGCCAGTATCTCACCGATGCGCGCAACGCGATCGAGTCGATCGTCGAGCACAAGATCAACACGGTCCTCGGTTGCGCAGGCCAGGCATAAGCACTCTTTCTTAGCTGTCAGCCAATGCGGCGTCCGGTGTCCCGGGCGCCGTTTCTGTTTGGCGGTTTTTCGATGACGCTTCAGCTGCTTCCCGACCGTTTTTCTGTCTGTCAACTTTCTGATGCCTGCGAGGCGAACCTTAAGCATCCGTTTACCTTTCTCTCCATTACGGACGATGAAATTTCCCTGGTCTGTCCGGAACCGGAGGTTCCTGCCTCCACCCTGCGGACGGAATCCGGCTGGCGCGCATTCCGGATCGTTGGGATGCTCGATTTTTCTTTAACTGGGATTCTCTCCGGAATTTCCGCTGTCCTCTCCGAAGCGAAGCTTAGCCTGTTTGCCATCTCCACATACAATACGGATTATATCCTGATCAAGGAGTCCACGCTCACAAAAGCTATCTCTGTTTTGGAAAATGCGGGCTATGAGATCAAATTTTTATAATCCCGGCGTGAAGGGCGGCGCAACCGGATCGCACATCCATATCGCCGTTTTCCGTGGCAAACCACACTCCGCCAACAGCGGCTCTTGGAGCGGCTGCGACATTTTTACGACACAAAGGGCTTATTTGTGGGTTGATTCAAAATATTTGTTCGTAACTGAAAAAATTAAAAAACCGTGCAGCTTCAAAAATCCTTGAAACTGCACGGTTTTTCTGGTGGACACGAACGGACTCGAACCGTTGACCTCTCGCGTGTGAGGCGAGCGCTCTAACCAGCTGAGCTACGCGTCCTGATGTAAGCGCGGGAGCTGAACGCCAGCCCCCGCCTGCATATGGTGACCCGGACGAGAATCGAACTCGTGTTACCGCCGTGAAAGGGCGGTGTCTTAGCCGCTTGACCACCGGGCCGCTTGGTAGCGGCAGTCGGATTTGAACCAACGACACTTCGGGTATGAACCGAATGCTCTAGCCAACTGAGCTATGCCGCCATATCCTTCTTTGCTGATCACCATAAAGCAATCAAGCAAAAACTAT
>DAWDUP010000124.1:3605-6481 GCA_052346825.1 Candidatus Fimivicinus sp.
AGCACCATGATGCTGCAAAACAAAAAGGTGAGGAACATTATGTGGAAGGTCCGGTATCCGGAAGCCCAAACGGTCGGAGAAAATCAAAAAGGGGCGGTATTCCGCCTTGATCGATTTCAAAAGCTGCATTTCTCTCCCTCTCTTTTTTCCCTCCGGCTTCTTTAATCCAATCCGTTCCTTTAAAGGCAGATTTCGTCATGAAATAGTTTTTCGCTTTCGGCCCCTTATTTTTTCCCTTTCTTCACATGCCGGTAACCGCGCACCACACGAATGCGTGTTTTTTTCTTCTTGTAATGATACAGGACGTTGACCAGGATATAAAACGCCACGACCAACAGCGCCGCCGCTAAGATGATCTTCCCAGTCGTGGACTGTAAGCCCTTTTTCAGAAGGCTGCCCGCATACAGGATCAGGCTGCGCCGCACGTCCTTTTCCGCCACGAGGTCTACCGTGCCAATCACTTGCCCCGCGTATAAGATATTGGCCTTCCCGACAGTCTCTCCCTTCTTGACCGGCGCGTCGATCGATTTCGGCATATTTTCATCCGGTTCTATCATAACGCCGGAAGCATTCAGCCCCTGTGGCACCAATGCGCGCATTTCCCCTTTGGGAAGCAGGCGCACATAATCCGACTGGAAGGAGAGTGCTACCTTCACTTCGGATACGATTTGAGCCGGGTCGGCAACCGTCTCCAGCTTTAAATTGTCAAACGCCCAGTCAAACATCTTCCGGCAGTCGATAAAAGCAGAGCCTTCCTTGCCCTTGATGATATTTCCGGCCGCATCCTTATAAGGAGCACGCATGACGATGCCCAGATAGCGGTAGCCGTCGCGGGAGGCGACAGAGATGACGCAGCGGCCCGCATTGGTGGTCGTACCGGTTTTGATTCCCTTTGCCCCGGCATAATAATACGGGCTCGAGGAATCAATCAGCTCGTTCGTCGTGCGCAGCGTCTGTGCCTCGCGCAGATTGCTCTTGGGCAGCGTGAATTTTGCCGTATTTGTGATTTTTTCAAAGACAGGCAGCCGCAGCGCATATTCCACGATCTTGCGCATATCTGCCGCTGTGGTATACTGGCCGTCCTCATCCAGGCCATGTGCATTGACAAAATGTGTATTCTCGCAGCCGAGCTTCTGAACAAAGGAATTCATCAGCTCGATAAAGTGGGGGATACTCCCGCCGCCGATATAATCCGCGATGATATTGGCCGATTCATTTGCGCTGTGTACCATCATGCAATAAAGGAGATTCAGCATGCTGATCTGCTCTCCCTCCTTGATGCCCACGAGAGAGCTGCCGGTCCCATCCAGCGCGTGAATCGCATCATAGGGCGCCGTGACGATCGTGTTTTCCAGATCGTCGCAGTTCTCGATGGCCACAATGGCGGTCGTGATTTTGGTCAGCGAGGCGGGTGCCGTGCGTTTGTCCGCATTTTTATCAAAAATCACCGTACCGTTATCAAGGCTCACGAGCATTGCAATTTCCGCGTCCAGTTTAATTTCGCCGTTATAGGATGCGGCTGCCGGAAAAACAGCGCTCGTAAAAATTGTCAAAATACAACAGAAAAAAATTATTGCCTTTTTCATGGACAGTCTCCCTGTAAATGTTGTATGATAGGATATCATGACGAACAGAATGTGCGGCAAGGTTAATTGTCTCCATTTCCTGTTTGGGAATGCATCTGGCTGTCTGCCCTGCCACACACGTTCGCGGTATTTTATAGTATAACAGTATTGCGGATAAAAGGGAACCATTTTTCCTGCGTTTTTCCGCATAGAAGCACTGAACACGGAGGGATTTCTCAATGGTTTATGTAACCGGCGACATGCATGGCGACGCTGACCGCTTCAGCGATCCGCGCTTGAAAAAGCTCAAAAAAGGGGATACGCTGCTCGTCTGTGGTGATTTCGGTTTCCTCTGGAAGGGCGGCAAGGCGGAGCAGAAGCTTCTCAAGCAAATCGGCAGCAAAAAATACAACGTCTGCTTTCTCGACGGGACGCATGAAAATTTCGAATTGCTTAAGGGCTATGATGTCATGGAGTGGAACGGCGGCAAGGTGCAGCAGATCTATAAAAACCTGTACCATCTGATGCGCGGCCAGATTTATGAGATCGAAGGCCTGAAGATCTTCACCATGGGTGGGGGCGAAAGCCCGGACATTGACATCCGTTTCGACAATGACACCTGGTCGCGCGATGAAATCCCCACGCAGGCGGAGCTGCTGGAGGGTGCAAACAATCTCGAAAAGGTCGACTGCAAGGTCGATATCATCCTGACGCACGAGCCGCCGGCCACCATCAAGGGCTTTCTGAAGCTCAAGGAAAAGGGGCCGGTGCGCGTCACCGCTTTAAACGCCTATTTTGAGGAGCTCGGCAAATCCGCCACCTTTCAAAAATGGTATTTCGGCAGCATGCATGTCGACAAATATATCTCCAGCACGCACACCGCGGTCTTTACGCATGTGCTCGACGTCCGCACGGGCGAGCAGATTCGAAAATAGCGGCGTGCACCGACCAGATATTTTAATGAAAAAACCTCCGACCGGCCTTTTTTGAAGGGCGCCGATCGGAGGTTTTATTAGATTCGGGCAGCTCCAATCGGAGAAATGAGCCGGTTACGGCGTAGCATCCGTTGGCAATTGCTAGCATCGGTGAACAGGGGAAACAACGGTTTTGAGGGCAATGCCGAGCTCCTCTGCCGGCGTTATCCTCCTCGACTTCCGGCAAGGAAGGCGTCGTCGTCTGCCTTGCCAAAGGCCCCGGCATTGCTCCAAAACGCCAAAGGACCGCTCCGGCGCCGCAGGGGCAGGTTTGCAAGGCCGCAGGGCGAAGGCTGGCTGCCGCCAGCCGAGGCCGAGAACGCGGCAAACGTGGCTT
>DAWDUP010000125.1:0-2252 GCA_052346825.1 Candidatus Fimivicinus sp.
TGGATCGCCTCCTCTCGGAACACACAGGGCTCATAGAGATGGATGGAATTGATGCGCACGTCCGCGTTGCTGCGGAAGGGAAAGAGATACAGGTCCTCGCCGCGCTGCACGCTCTGCCAGAGCGTGAACGTTTTATAAACGTCGGTCGCACGAAACCGGCTGTCCCGGATCAACCGCCGGACGAATCGGAGATTGCGCTTGTTCAAAACGATTTTCCCTTTCTCCGTGTAAATGCGAGAGGAAACGCTGACATAGGCCTTCAATAGATTCTCCGGCGGAAACGCCTCATAAATTAGCGGATTCAGGGCGTGCAGGCCCTCCACAATGACCACATCTCCCTTTTCCAAAAACAGCTGCTCCGTCTGTGCGCTGCGCCGCCCTGTTGTGAAATCGAAAAGCGGCAGCTCGCACCGCCCGTCCCGCATAAGCCTGTAAAAGGTCTCGTGGATGAGGGGAATATCGAGCGCATGTACGGTTTCAAAATCCGGCATCCCATCGGGCAAACGCGGGGAAAGCTCCTGGTTGAGATAGAAATTATCCAGCGAAACCGTATAAGCCCCGTGGCCGCTTTCAACAAGGGCCTGAGCAATTTTGCCCGCCGTTGTGGTCTTACCGGAGGCGCTCGGCCCTGCAAGCAGGATGATAGACGCCGCCCCTGAGGACACAGCCTGTTCGGCGACCCTGCGGATGATATTGCAGTAACGCGCCTCCGAGGCAAGGATAAATTGCTCCGGCTGCTCGGAGGCGAGCGTATTGATGGATTCGTAATAATTATCGAGCTTTGACATGGCTTCCTCCGAGATGAATCGGTTATTTATATGACGCGTAGAATTGCTTTATGCGCTCTTTGCGCTGCATGAGCGCTTCAAACCGCTCGTTATACTCATAGGGATATTTATAATTAAAAATCCGCTCAATCATCGCTCCATGTGGCGCCTTGAGCTTTGTCACAGCTCCCGCGCCCACGGCGAGCACGGTATGGCACTCCTCCATCATGAAGATATTGTAAAGCCCTTCATGCCCAGGTTTGCACCAGCCAACATTTTCAAGATTGCCAAGGCACCGACTTTGCCGGTACATATAATATGGAAAGTGCCCGGCATCCGTGAGCGCTTTCTGTGCGCAGACGAGCATCGCGCCCGTAAGGGATGCGTCTCCTGTTTTTTTCTGCTGGGTGACGAGCGTGGAAGAGCGCTTGAGCGCAAGGGTATGTACCGTTACGCTCTCCGGATCCAGGGCTATTGTCTTTTCCAGCGTTTTTTGAAAGCTTTCCAAGGTATCCTTGGGCAAGCCGGCGATCAAGTCCATATTGATATTGGAAAAACCGTACGCCTGTGCGAGCAAAAACGCATCCTCTGCACACTGCGCCGTATGGCTGCGCCCGATCTCCGCGAGCACCTCATCATTGAAGGATTGCGGATTGATGCTGATGCGCGTTGCGCCCATGCATTTGAGGGCTTCCAGCCGCTGCGCTGTGGCCGTATCCGGCCGCCCCGCCTCCACGGTATATTCGCGCACAGTCGAAAGGTCGAAATACTCCTTCAATACCGCATGAATACGCAGGAGATCCTCTGCGTCCAGCGTCGTAGGCGTGCCACCGCCGTAATAGACCGTCTCAAGCCGAAGGCCCAGCTCGGACACGATCCGGCCCGTGCGCGCAAGCTCTTCGCACAACAGCTCCACATAGCGCGGAAGGAGCTTTTTTGCTTTGGAAGCCGTAATAGAATGTGAAACGAAGGAACAGTAGCTGCAGCGTGTGGGACAAAATGGAATGGAAATATACAGGCTGAAGGACTCTGGGCGGGAGGCATCCATAATACGCTTTTCCGCATGCGCAACGTGAAAGGCTAGCTCCGTTTTATCCGCGCAAACAAGCAGCCGCTTTTGGAAATAATTCCGTGCGCCATCCGCCCCATATTGAGCGATCAGGCGGTTCATCAGCTTCGAGGGGCGCACGCCCGTAAGAATACCCCATTGCGGCCGATAGCCCGTCGCGCGGGAAAGCGCGTCAAACAGCGCAACCGCCATACGCCGCTCACACTCTCCCTCCTCCTGCGCCTGCTGCTCCGGAATGATCGCTTCTGAAGCATATCTTTCCCCTTTATACAGCACTTCACAGGAAACCACGCAGCCGCCGTCCGGCACTGCTCGCAGTGAGGTGTTTACATGCGGATCGCCCGCCTCGTCCGCCTGGACCGTTTTGATCTGCTCGTCCGGGAAAAAAACGCGGCAGAGATTTTCCATCTCATAGT
>DAWDUP010000125.1:2262-2966 GCA_052346825.1 Candidatus Fimivicinus sp.
TAATCATGTCCGTCAATCCATAAAATCATACGTTAGCTTCCGCCTTTCCCCCGCGGTTAAAAATCAAAGAGAGATTGATCCAGCTTTTTCTTCCTCAGGTAGCGGTTATGCGTCCGCTCGTGCGCAAGCGTCGTCGCCCGATTGTGGCCGGGATACACCTGATAATCGCCCGAAAGCTCAGTCAGCCGCTCCAGGGAATGCATCAGCGTCGCATAGTCCCCGCCCGGCAGGTCGGTACGCCCGCAGGTGTGGCGAAAGAGCGTGTCGCCGGAAAAAATCACATCGCCCACAACAAAGCATACTCCGCCACGCGAATGCCCAGGCGTGTGCAGAACGCGGATCGTCAATTCCCCCAGTGGCAGCTCCATGCCCTCCTCCAGGAATCCGTCCGCCGTTACAACATTCTGCTGCCCGGGCAGATGTGTGTCCGCAAGGCTTTCCGACTCATCTGTCAGGCAGGCGGCGTCACCCGGATGAATATAAACGGGCGCGCCGGTAACCGCTTTAACGTCTGCAACGCCCATCAGATGGTCATAATGCCCGTGCGTGAGCAGGATATAGCGTACTTTTTTGACGGCGCCGCTGTGTAAATAATCGATCAGCGGCTGCTCACAGGCGCCGGGATCGATCACGGCGGCCTCTCCGCTCGCCTCGTCGAGCAAAACATAGCAATTGGCCGCGATAGGCCCCATGTAAAAATGTTC
>DAWDUP010000125.1:2976-6457 GCA_052346825.1 Candidatus Fimivicinus sp.
TCGTCCGTATCGAGAAGGATTGTCACCGGGCCGTTATTGACGAGAGACACCTGCATATGCGCGGCAAACACACCGGTCTCCACGCGGGAAACGCCGAGCTCGCGCAATTTTTCCACATACAGCGCATACAAGCGGTTGGCTTCCTCGGGCGCGGCGGAATTCGTAAAGGATGGGCGGCGGCCCTTGCGCGTGTCGGCACAGAGGGTGAACTGGGAGACGACAAGCGCATCCCCGCCGATATCGAGCAGAGAGCGGTTCATCTTACCAGCCCCGTCCTCGAAGATGCGCAGCATGGTGGTCTTTTCCGCAAGCTTCTCTGCTTGCGCATCCGTATCCCCCTGCATCACGCCCAGCAGAATAAGATATCCCTCTCCCGCCGCACCGACGGTTTCGCCGTCTATAGCGACGCTGGCCTGTGTGACCCGCTGCAATAAAGCGCGCATAAAAAGCCTAACTCCTTTGTCAATCAAAAAATTTATTCGGCGGCTATCCGCAGGAAACGGGCCTCATATGGAGAAAGCGCGAGCCCTCCGGATAGATTCGTCTCCTCCCCTGAAATCAGATCGACGGCATTTCCTTCGCTGACAGGCGCCGTATAGGGCACATTGTCCGCATTGAGGGCGACGAGCACCCGCTCATCCCCGGCGGCTCGCTCAAAGACGAGCTGCCGGTTGGTCACATGCACATTGCGGTATCCGCCCATGCACAGCGCCCTGCTCCCTGTGCGCAGATGCGAAAGCCTCTTGACCCAGTCGGTCATCTCATTCGGCTCCGGATGGTCAAAACAGGGCCGCAGCGCGTCATCCCCCGCCTGCTTCTCCCCCTGCGCGCCCCACTCGCTACCGTAATAGATGCAGGGAATCCCCGGCATGCCGAACAGTAACGCAAAGGCCAGCGGAACATGGCGCTCATTTTTCAAGATTGACGCGATGCGGGAGACGTCGTGATTGTCGACGAAGCTAAGTAGATGTTTCCCCTGATAAATCGTCCAGTTTTCCGGGCCGAACTGCCGGTTGAGTGAATAGGAGATTTCAAAGAAATTCAGCTCGTTTAAGCTGGAATAGATCCCCTTATAGCATTCGTAATTTGTGCAGCTGTGGAGCATCTCCTCATTGACGAGCTGGTTGTAATCACCGAAGAGCGTTTCCCCCAGCAGGAGAAACTCCGGCTTCAGGGTATCGCAGAAAGCGCGCAGCTGTCTGAGAAAATCGCGGTCCAGGCAGTAGGCCACGTCGAGACGCAGGCCATCAATGTCAAACTGCTTGACCCATTCCCGGATATTATAAAAAATGTGGTCGACAACGGCAGGATTGCGCAGATTGAGCTTGACGAGCTCATAATGGCCCTCCCAACCCTCGTACCAAAGGCCGTCGCCATACACGCTATCCCGGTTAAAGTCGATCAGGAACCAGTCTTTGTAGGGTGACTGCTCCCACTTTTCCAGCACGTCCTGAAACGCCCAGAAGCCGCGCCCCACATGGTTAAAAACCCCGTCCAGCACCACCCGAATTCCATGCGCGTGCAGCTCGCCGCACACCTTGGCGAAATCCGCATTCGTGCCGAGGCGGCAATCGATCTCTCCATAATTGCGGGTATCGTATCCGTGGCGGTCGGAGGAAAATACGGGCGAAAAATAGACCGCGCCCACGCCGAGAGAGGCGATATAATCCGCCCATTCGGACACCTTTTGAATCCGGGGATTGAGAACGCCATCATTCTCACGCGGCGCGCCACAAAAGCCCAGCGGGTAAATCTGATAAAAGACGCAGGTATCATACCACATAAGCGGCAAAAACTCCTTTTCGCTGCAGAAAAAGCGGCTGCTGATCATCCACAGCCGCCCGCTTTCTCCCGCTGATAATTATCTGGTTCCCTCACGGCCGTTGGTCACGCGGAAGTCCTTCCCCATGGCAATATTGCCCACGCCGTTGAGAATAAAGCTTGGATGGTATGGGAAGCTTTTCACCGTGCGCTCGCTGGACACGCCGGAGAGCACGAGCACGGTATCCATACCGGTCTCCATCCCCGCGACGATATCCGTATCCATTCGGTCGCCGATCATGACGGCATTCGCGCTGTGCACGCCGAGGAGCTTGATACCGGTGCGCATCATCAGCGGATTGGGCTTGCCGACGAAATAGGCCGTCGTCCCAGCCGCCAGCTCAATGGGAGCGATAAAGGCGCGGCAGGCCGGGATGATACCCGCTTCGCTCGGGCCGGTCATATCCGGATTGGTGCCGATGAGCTTTGCACCGTTTCGCACGAATTTGACGGCGCTGAGGATTGAATCGTAATTATAGTTATGGGTCTCGCCTACGACGACATAATCGGGATTGACGTCGTTCATCGTAACGCCCGCCTCATACAGGGCGTTGACCAGCCCCGGCTCGCCGATGACATAGGCCGTGCAGCCCGGCATCTGGTTATGCAGGAATTTCGCAGTGGCAAGCGCGCTCGTGTAAAAATGGTCCTCGCTGATGTCGATGCCCAAGCGCTGCAGCTTCTGCTTAAGCTCCCGCGGTGAACGCTCGCTGGAATTGGTCAGAAACAGGAACCGTTTCTTCTCCCGATAGAGCCATTCGACGAATTCTGACGCGCCGTCGAGCAGACGGTTGCCATGATAGATCACGCCGTCCATATCACAGAGAAAGCCTTCCTTTGTGCGGATACGTTCAATTGCAGCCTCCATATCTAACATGTAAAATCCCCCTAATCCCCTTAATCAAAAATCTTTGCATCTAAGATTATACCGTTCTAAGAAAAGGATGGCAAGAGCAGGACACGGAAAGAGGCGCTTTGCGGAAAATTTTATAAAATAACCTCGTAATTTTAGCAGAAAATCACCTTCCGGAATGCATCTTTTTTTCCTTTAACAGGGCAACCAGGCTGCGCGCGAGCATTGCAAGGGCGATAGCCGCGGCCAGCAGGCAATCCTCGGCCGGACGGCGCAGACATACCATCGCGAGCAAAAAGGCCGGGCCTATGGCGGCCGCTCCGATGGAAAGCCTGTAGGATACGGCGCAGACGAGCAGCATCAGGCCGATCGTGACCGCGCCGGCGGCAGGCAGATACAAAACGGACAGCGTACACAAAGCCGCAACACCTTTTCCGCCCTGAAACCGTGTCCAGAGCGGCCAGTTGTGCCCCAGTACCGCGCCGAGCCCGGCATACAGGACCGCGAGGCTTCCGAGCTCCGGAAACAGAAGAAACCTGCACATCAGACAGGCGAGCATGGTTTTTCCCACGTCGCCAAGAAGCACAAGCAATCCCCAGCCCGGTCCGAATTGAAGCGCCACATTGGCGGCGCCGGGATTACCGGAGCCGAGCTGACGAATATCCGCTTTGCCTTTTTGGCGTGTGAGAAGATCCGCTGTGAGGATGGAGCCGCAGAAATATCCGATAAGGAGTGACAAGCAGCGTTCCAGCATGAATTCACAACCTTTCCCCGGCCGGGTTCATATTGACATCCACCGTCCGGCAT
>DAWDUP010000126.1:0-6383 GCA_052346825.1 Candidatus Fimivicinus sp.
CTCGCTGCACCACTCCGATTAAAGCTTAATATTTCCTACTTAGGGGCTTTTTTGTGCTGTCTGTACATTCTGGGGCAGTTCACATGCGAGGGCAGGGGGCTTTCCACCGAGCCAGTACGCAAAATAATGGGGGCCGTCGCGGACCGTTTTGGCATTGAGAAACGAAGCTATCTGAAACCGGACTATGCGCTCGATCTCACGATTTTTGGCGCCTTATCTATCCCAATATCGGCGATGAATCAATCTTGCCCGAAGGGCATCGACTCCATTTAGATCGACGGCCACTGCGTTGTGAAAAATGGCGTGGTGAATGGAGCGGCTTTAACCGGCACAGGCTGTGTCAATCGAAAAAACTCCTGCGGCCCGGGAAACCAGCTTCGCAGGAGTTGTGTATATTGAAATTTTGTCTTTGAAGCACCGGCCATAGCCTTTGCCTTTTCTTCTTCCACGATGGCCTTTTGCACCGCTTCCTTTGCCTCCCGCTCCGGCTTTGTCGGCAGTATCGGGCTCCCTCCCCGCGCCGGAATCTCAAGCTGCAGCACGAATGCCGCTGCGAACAGGGCAAGCGCGATGTATCCCCCAAACGCCAGCTGCCCGCTCAGAATCCCGACCAAGCCCTTTGGCTGCACCGCACGTTCCCATCGTAAACCATCCTTTTTCGAGCAGATTTTCTGCTACTGCTCCCCGTTTTGATCGCTGGATGCAGCCTGCGCAAATTTGTCCGAGTCCTCAAGCGTCAGGTTGGACGCTGTTTTTGCAATCTCGCGCCTGCGGGCGATCAGCTCTTCATACATTTTATTGCGTTTCTCACCGATTAGGTCATAGAACAGCATCGGCACCAGCCCCAGCGCGCCGAGCACAATCGGCGCTACCGACCACATTGCAAAAATGGCGTGCTTTGTGCGCATGGTCTGATTGGTGCCCGCGCCTGCCGTGTAGCCCACCAGGCTAACGACAGCCGTGCTGATCGCGCTCTGCAGCGTATTGACCGCCTTGCTGGCAAGGCCCTGCGCGGCCCCAGTCATCGCTTCCGTGCGCTTGCCTGTCTTCCACTCTGCGTAGTCGATCGCCTCCTGCTTCATCTCCTCCGGCACCACCTTACGCGTTGCGTAGAGGACGTTGGCAAGCGTCTCCTGGATCATGATCAGCGGGATCATGACCTTCCAGTTATCACAGAAATTGTATCCCACAAGAAAAACCATGATCCACAGGAAATCCGGGACAAGATTGCAGATAAACCAAATTTGTTTGTTATTGAAGTGCCTGCGAAACCATGGCACCAGCACATAGCTGAAATAGGAGACCGGAGAGCCCGGAATGCCCACGATCACCTTTGCGGAAGCCACGCCGAGCACGTCTATGTAATAAAGGTTCTCAAACGGGCCACCCACATTGCCGAATGCAGCCAAAAAATCGGAAAGCATCAGCAGCAAAAGCGGCTTATTGGCAAAAACATTTTTAAAACCTTCCATGATATTCGGCTTTTCAATGGACTGGACGATCCGCTCCCTGGAGCGAATCGCGTAAAAGGCAACCATGCCGTTTCCGATCAGCGTCGTCCCCACGCCCATGGTTACAAAAACCGTACCCAGAGAAGCGCCAATGATACGACGGGTGCTCAGGTCGATCAGCAGGCCGCAGATCTGCTGCGGCAGGTTGGCAAAGAGGGAAGAAATGAAGCGGCCGGAGGCAATCAGCGTCGTGCGGTCCTCTGGGTTGGGAGATGCGGTGGCAAGCAGGCCGCCGTAGGAGCACTGCACCAGCGTCTCCAGTGTTTCCATCGCTGTGTAAATGGCCGTATAGGTTAAAATTTTTTCCCATGAGCGGGAAGAATAATCGGATAAAAACAGCGGCGAGAGCCAAAAAGTGATATTCGCCAGTGCAAACGGGCCAACACAGGCCAACAGCCACGGCCGGAATTTGCCAAACCGTGTACGGGTGCGGTCCACCACCGCGCCGAGCACAAGATCATTGATGACATCCCAAAAACCCTCCAGAAAAAGGATCAGGCCCATAATCCCGGGATCAAGCTGAAACACATTGAGCATAAAATAGCTCATATACCCCTTGACCGTAAAATCTCTTCCGCCCTGTGCGAGGCTATAGGCTGCGATCTCTGTAGTTCCAATATACTGCTTGGTATAGGCAGATTTTCCACCGAGCGGCGCCGGATTGGGCTTCTGTGCCATTCCAAATCCCCCTTTAAATTGAGCATTTATGCTATATTTTTCTATATAATATCTTATCTTCTATTAAATTTATCACATCGCTATCCCTTAATCAAGTAAAATTCAGAGTTTAAAACAAAATTTATAAATAGAGTTTATTAATTTGCCACTATTTTGGTGCACATAGAAAAGAATCACGCGGTTTCCATGACCGGAACCGCGTGATCAACATTCCTGTATGATAAAACTTTACCCTTTATCTTTCAGGCGTGGCCTTCACTTTCGTTTCTTCTTCCGCTACGATCTTCTGCGCCGCTTCCTTTGCCTCCCGCTCCGGCTTTGTCGGCAGCATCGGGATCCCTCCCCGCGCCAGAATCTCAAGCTGTAGCACGAATGCCGCTGCGAACAGGGCAAGCGCGATGTATCCCCCAAACGCCAGCTGCCCGCTCAGAATCCCGACCAAGCCATCCGGCTGCACCGCCAGATGAAATAGCACCGTCCCCGCGATCAGCGCTCCCAGACCGATCCCCCAGCGCACCGCCAGCAGAATACCGCCGCTTTTCGTATACGCACGCAGGATCAGGATGAGATTCAGCAGCGCCATCACCGCTCCCACCGCCAGGAATGCCGCCGACAGGAACAACTTCATAAGCGTATCCCCGACCACCGGCGAGCTGAATGCCGCCATGATTCCGCCAAAGTCCATATCCTTGACAAACATCACCGTCTGCAATATTCCATAGGACGCTCCCTCCACCATATGATATGGCAGCGTCACGCTGATCTTCACCAGCGGCAGGAAGAGCGACCCGATGCACAGCACCGTCAAAATCCACCGCGCATACGCAAGCGGCGAGCCGATAAACGACGTTTTGATCCCCGCCGTCATATGATAGAACTTATCGAATTCCTTTTCCGCTCGCTGTGCGTCTGCCTCCAGACGCTCCTCCATCCCGTAATACATGATGTTTACGCCACAGTTCCAGCAGTTCGGCCGCCAATCCGTCTTCTTCAGCTTTGCTCCGCATTTCGGGCAGGTTCCCATACTCGTTCCTCCCATATCTAACGGTTCTTTAACAAAACCGCCATAAATGAAGAGATAATCTCCTCATTTTTTATCTGAGTTTATCATATTTGCCGTCTTTATGCAAGAGGTGGCGCCAAAACAGTTTTCTCGGCTCAGTATTTTATGTGCATCTCTCTGGATTCCACATACCTCAATTTTTAGGAAAATATTTCCTGATGCATATGGGAGAGAAAGGTAGAATTTTGCTGTCAATCCACAGCAAAATGTGGTATAATATTTGACATTATACTAGATAAGCGGAGGGCTGGCCTATGGAGCAGAAAAAAAGCGGAACGCAAACAGATCTGATCATCGGGCGCAATTCCGTTCTGGAAGCACTGCGGGCTGGTCGGGCCATCGACAGTCTTTTGGTCGCGCGCGGAGAGCGTAGCGGCTCTATTGGGCGTATTCTTGCAGAGTGCCGTGAAAAAGGGATCGTCATCAAAGAGGTTGATGTCAAAAAGCTGGATTTTCTCTGCGGCCAGGGAAACCATCAGGGCGTTGCAGCATATGCCGCCGCCCATGCGTACGCTTGCGTGGCTGATCTCCTTGCTCTTGCACAGCAGCGCGGGGAGGCCCCCTTTCTCATTATATGCGACGAATTGGAGGACCCGCACAATCTCGGTGCAATTATTCGGACAGCAGAAGCCGCGGGTGCGCACGGTGTCATTATCCCAAAACGCCATGCAGCTTCTCTGAGCTTCGCCGTTTCTAAGGCCGCCGCAGGCGCGCTCGAATATCTGCCTGTTGCCCGGGTTGGCAATCTTGCTGCCACGCTGGACGAGCTCAAAAAACAGGGGCTCTGGGTCTATGGTGCTGATATGGATGGAACCCCTTTTTGTGAAACCGATTATTCCGGTCCTGCTGCGCTGGTAATCGGCTCCGAAGGCCGTGGTCTCGGGCGTCTCGTCAAAGAAAAATGCGATTTCATCGTTTCTCTTCCCATGAAGGGAAAGATTAATTCGCTCAACGCCTCTGTTGCCGCGGGCATTCTGATGTATGAAATCGCACGGCAGCGGGCCGGCCTTTCCTCTGTCCGGCCCGGGGAATAAGCCGTTTCTATCCGTCTTTCCGCCAAAAAACCGTTATGTTGTTTATTTGGGGTGACAAAATTGAACGATCGTTACGATTTTAATAAGTCTTCCTCCTTTACTCTTGATGATATCTTAATGGAAGCCGGGGCCGGGCAGGCCACGCCGGGCGAAGATTCCCGGCAGCCCTCCCACCTCTGGTCGCTGGCTGAGATCGAACAGCTCCTCTCCTCCAACTCAATTCTGCAGCCCAGCGGGGAAACAGACACTGGAATGGAGGAAGGCTTGGAATCTCCATCTCCCACCTCACCACCCTCTGCCGAAATCGCTGGCAGCGCTGCCCCTGAAACTGGCATCCCCGATCATAAAGAACCCCCGGTGACGTTCCTTCCTCTCTTTGAGGAAACCGACGAGACCTTTTGCCCGATTCCTTTGTCCCCTTCTTCGGTCACAGAGGACATGCCGCGAGAAGCACAGGAACCCCCGGCAGTAGAACAGCGGGTAAAAGCGCCCGTGCAGGCGAGCCTCTCAGAAGGAGACCGCTTTGCCCGCCTGGAACAGGTTTTAACACCAATTACCGGTATGCAAACGCCATTTGATCCCAATATTGACCGCAGCAGCCTGCTGGGCGAGGCGCGCGAAAACTGGACGCCGCCTGGCGATGGGCAGCCCCTTCTGGGGGCAGACAAATACCGTGAGCGTTTTTTTCGTGAGCCCACCATAAAGATCCCAATTGAACCGCAGCCAGTGCGCAAGGGCCAAGTCCCGCTCATCGATAAGCCCGGGTTGATCCGGAAAAAGAGCGCTTTGAGCGCTACCGCCGATCTGGAGCCCCTGCCCACACTCATTGCCGCCGAGGATGAAATCGACGCAGCAATCGGCCAGGAGAAGACCCGCGAGGTTGGCGCTCCGGATACGCTCCTTCCAAAGCAGGAGCCGCCGAAAGAACCTCTTTCCAAAGATATGGTGGATGGCCAATTGCTGCTGGCTGGATTCAATGAGGCTGAAGAACCCGCGCCTGTTCTCAATGAGGAAGAGGCAGAGCTGCATCTGCAGGCAGTGCGAAAAGAAAAAATCAAAAAATTCAAGCTTGCTGCAGTGGAAGAACCGGCTTTCCCCGAAGGGGAGCCAGAGTCACTTGCTACCTCCATCCCGCCGGACGAGCCGGAACCACCGGATGAAAGCTTGGCCAGCCCGATTGGAGAATACGCCTCGCCTGTGCAAAAGGCCCCGCTGCGCAGCCTCATGCGCCGCAGAGCGGCCCTGGAAAAACGCTGCGCGTTCGGCGCCGGACTATTCGAGCTGCTTTTGATCATATGCGGTATTTTACCTCAGGCCTTCTCCTATTTCCGCGGAGAAGGGGAAGCGCTCATCTTCTTCAGCGCAGATCAAAAGCTCTACTCCTTAATCCATCTCGTCCTGTTTGCAGGCGTTCTTCTGATGACGCTGCCGGTCATACGCAGCGGCCTGCGCGCGCTGCTCCGATTAAAATGCAACGCTGATTCGGGCGCAGCGCTTGCCGCCATATTTGCTCTGATTCAGAATATTCTCTACTTATTTTTCTCACCGGGAGCCAATGTGGAAGCACATCTGTTCGGCGCTGCAGCGGGGTTACTCCTCTCTGCAAATATGATTGGCAAGGCGCTGCACGCAAGGAACATCGCAAAAAATTTCCTGTTCTGCACACAGGACACGCCGCTTTATACCGTCCAAAAGATCCCCGATGAGGACGACGCTTATGAAATTGGCCGCGGTCTGCTGCTTGGCGATCCGGATGTGCGCTATTCCACGCGCACGGCCTTTCCCGCCCGCTTCCGTGCGCTTTCCGAGCATCTGGAACCGGCCGACCGACTATCCGTTAAACTGGTCCCCGCCGTATTGCTGCTCTCCGTGGCAGCGGGCATTGCCGTTGCCGTTTTGAATCAAAGCGTTCTGAATGGTTTTTCCGCTCTGACCGCATTATTTTGCATTGCCGTTCCTGCTGCTCTTTCGCTCGGCGCAGCTCTGCCGCTTTTCCGTGCCAACCAGGCCCTCAATGCGGGCGGGGCCATGGTCTCCGGCTATGCGGCGGCGCAGGACTGCGGCGAGACGAATGCCGTCGTCTTTGATTCCTCAGAT
>DAWDUP010000127.1:0-6381 GCA_052346825.1 Candidatus Fimivicinus sp.
CGTTTGTGCCCTCAATAAGTCTCGGAATGATCTGTGATCCGGAAGTACAACTGAATACAACACCGACAAAAGCACCTTAAAAGGTGCAAAAACATGCCAAAAGGCGAAAGAAAATGGACAATTCGTTACTGAATTGTCCATCGTGGCAGAGGTATAAGGATTCGAACTTTAAATGACGGAGTCATAGTCCTTCTGCCCGTGATCTCCGCTCATCAGGATTTTTTTCGCGCCGCCGCGTTCGTAAACGTCGATCGCGCCGAGCACGCGGTCCTCCAACATGTGGCTGAGCGTATCCTCGCCCCAAACCATTGCACCAAGGGCAATCACGCAGTCCGCATTCACCTGCTCTGTTTGCTCCGACTCCATGAAATACCGCCGTGCGCTGCCAACTACCACCCCGTTGATGACAAACGGTGAAAGGATTCCGATGACAAGCAAAATGCATATCGCAATGAGCACGCACTTTTTCTCCTTTGAAAGCTTTTGCAGCCGGGAAGGCCGCTTTTCCATTTTCATACCGGCATCCTCACCTTGTTTTGACGTTTCTAAATCCTTCTTTTCCAGTTTTTCAAGCGACTCCATTTTCAGATACGCATTGATAAAGCCGTCGAGATCGCCATCCATCACGGCATTGATATTGCCCGACTCATAGCCTGTGCGGTGATCCTTGACCAGCGTATAGGGCATGAACACATAGGAGCGGATCTGGCTGCCCCAGCCGATCTCCTTTTGATCGCCCTTGATATCCTCGATCTTATCCAGATGCTCGCGCTCCTTGATCTCCACCAGCTTCGATTTGAGCATGCGCATCGCGACCTCCCGGTTTTGATGCTGGCTGCGCTCTACCTGGCAGGAAACGACGATCCCCGTGGGGATATGTGTCAGACGCACGGCAGAGGAAGTTTTGTTGACCTTCTGCCCGCCCGCGCCGCTCGCGCGGTAAACGTCCATCTTGATATCCTCCGGATTGATCTCCACATCGAAGGTATCATCAATCTCCGGCATGACCTCCAGCGAAGCAAATGACGTGTGCCTGCGGCCCGAGGAATCAAACGGGGAGACCCGCACCAGACGATGCACGCCCATCTCGCTGCGCAGGAATCCGTATGCGTTCAGCCCCTCCACCAGCAATACGGCAGATTTGAGGCCTGCCTCGTCTCCGTCCAGAAAATCGAGCGTGCTCACCTTAAAGCCGTGGCGCTCACCCCAGTGGTTATACATGCGGAATAGCATCTCCGCCCAATCCTGCGCCTCCGTCCCACCGGCACCCGCATGAAAGGTTAAAATTGCATTTTTAGAATCAAATTCACCGCTGAGCAGCGTCGAGAGCGTCTGCGCCTGGATGCCCTCCTTGACCCTTTTCACATTATCCTGGCACTCCGGCAAAAGGCTCAGATCGCCCTCCTCATCGGCCAGCTCGATCATCACAAGCGCGTCGTCGAAATCGGATTTCAACGTTTCATAGGAGGAAATTCGGTTTTTGAGCATGCTGATACGCTGGAGGACCTTTTGAGAATGATCGAGATCGCCCCAAAAATCCTCCGCCGCGGTCTGTCCCTCCAGCTCGGCCACCTCTTTGCGCATCTCCTCCATGCCAAGCGCGGAGGAAAGCTCCTTGAGGGCTTCCTCATCCTCGAGCAGCTGCAGACGGAGCTCTTCAAATTGTATCATCGTATCCATCCTTAATCCATATAGATTTTATCATATACCAATACGCAATCCATTATAAGTTCACGGCGGCAGAAAGTCAATGCCGGCGCTCCGGATACGGCAAGACCATTGTAATGAAAGAGCATGGATTTATCTTTTCTCAGGGGTGTGCCGCAGAATGTGTATTTTTATATTGGGCAGCGCACCCTGCATACATATGATTCAGCGGCCCGTTCCCTTTACCCAGGTTAAGGCCTGCTTTTAAAGTGCTGGTCAGATAACTCTTAGCCTGGCGGACACTTTCCAGTAGGTCCTCTCCCTGCGCCAAATGGCAGGCGATTGCTGAGGAGAGCGTACAGCCCGTCCCATGCGTATTGGGATTGCTTACCCGCTCGCCTGAAAGCCAGCGTGCCTCTCTGCCTTCATAGAGCAAATCGTCCGCCCTCCCCGTAAGATGGCCTCCTTTGAGGAGCACTGCCACGCCCGACCGCTCGGAGAGGAGCCGCGCCGCTCTTTCCATCTCCATTTCATTCTGTACGGAAAATCCGCACAGCGCCTCCGCCTCCGGCAAGTTCGGCGTAATGACCTGCACAAGCGGAAAAAGCATGTCCCTGAGCAGTTCGACCGCCTCCTGATCCAGCAGCTTTCGTCCACTCGTAGAGACCATCACCGGATCGAGCACCACGGATTCCGCACGGTAAAAGGAGAGCCTTTCCGCAACCGTACGGATGATCCCCGCATTCCCCAGCATTCCGATCTTGATCGCGTCCGGCCGAATATCCTCGAAAACGCAGTCGATTTGTTGTGCGACAAGGGATGTAGACACCGCCTCCACAGCAGAAACGCCCAGCGTATTCTGTACAGTCAGCGCGGTGACCGCACTCATCGCATACAGCCCATGCACAGTGATCGTCTTGATATCCGCCTGAATTCCCGCCCCGCCGCTCGGGTCTGATCCGGCGATCGTCAGCACCGTTTTCACAGCAAGGCCTCCTCTGCGCCGGAAAGAGACGGCAGATAATAATCCGCGATTTCCCTGATCTGCCCTTGGTCGGCGCGAGAGGACTCGTCATAAACGGCTGCAACCGGGAACCCCGCCTTTTTTGCTGTCTGGATGGCGTAGAGCGCATCCTCGAATACGAGTGTCCGCTCTCGCGGCGTGCCAAGCCTTTTCTGCGCCTCCAAAAAAATATCCGGCCGGTCCTTTCCCGCTTTTACTTCTGTGCAGGTCAAGATGTAGGAGAATGCATCGATCAGCCCTGTCCGCCGAAGCGCAGCCTCCGCCAAAGGGCGGTCCGTTGCCGTGGCCACGCACATTTTGATTCCTCTCTGCTGAAGCGCCCGCAAAAAATCCACGGCGCCATCCTTCGCGGGTGCGGTATCTTGATAAAATGCCGCAATCTGTGCATTCATTCCCTCGATAATCTCTTCCTCAGGAAAGGGCACGCCGTAATCCGAGCGGAAATAGGCCGCCGCCTGATGCATCGACATCGTCAATATTTTTTCAGGTAGATCCGGGCGCGCACGAATCCCGAGCCCGGCGAGATAATCGATCCCTACGTGGTCCCAGACCGGCATGGAGTCAAGCAAGGTTCCATCCATATCAAAAATTGCTCCGGCTATGTTCATACGTCTTCTCCTTACGGCTTTTCTATTAGCCTTGTGTCGCTGTCTGCGCAAGCACATGCAGCCGGTGCGCTGCGGCCTGCGGGGAAGGCGCCGCAAAAATGGCCGACACGACGGCAACGCCGGCGATTCCGCTGCCGGACAGCTCCAAAAGATTCTCCGTGTTGATTCCGCCGATCGCCACGACCGGAATATCCACCGCTGCGCAGATCTTCCGTAGCGTATCAAAAGACACAGTATCCGCATCCAGCTTTGTCGATGTGGAGAATACCGCGCCGACGCCGAGATAATCCGCGCCCGCTTCCTGTGCCAAAAGCGCTTGGGAAACCGTCTGTACGGATACACCCAGGATTTTATCCGGGCCGATTCTGGCACGCACTTCGCCCGCTTCCATATCGCTCTGCCCTACATGGACACCGTCCGCGCCGCAGCGAAGCGCCAGGTGCACATCATCATCAATGAGAAATGGGACGCCGAAGCGTTTGCACAGGGCCTTCACTGCGAACGCCTCCTCAAGAAAGGCATCTTGCTCCAAATCCTTCTCCCGCAGCTGCAGCATCGTCACACCGCCCTGAAGCGCCTCCTCCACCTGCTGGGAAAGTGTTTTTTCCCCCAGCCAGGAGCGGTCTGTCACCGCGTAAAGCAATAAATTCCTCTTATCGAATTTCATAGCGCGCCCTTCCTTCCAGCGTCTGTGCGTCCAGATGATACATTGCGTCGATCAGGCGGTTGCGGTAGGTGGCGTTTCCTTCCCCCTCCTGCAGCCGTTCCAAAGCGATCTCCCCGCATACGCCCATGGCGCACACGGCGGCCGCGGCAGCCTCCATCGCAGCACCCGGGTTTGCTGCCAAATAGGCGGCAGTCATGGCGGAGAGCATGCAGCCTGTTCCCGTGACGCGCCCCATCATGGGCCGGCCATTGCGGATGACAAACGCACGCCCTGCGTCCGCGACCAGATCGATCGCGCCGGTCACGGCAATCACGGCGCCCGTCCTTGCCGCAAAGGCTTTGATAAACGCAATGGCCTGATCGAGCGTATTCTCCGTTACAATATCCGCCGCGTCCGCGTCTACGCCCTTCGTCGTACCGGAGCCGGAGGCAAGGGTCTTGATCTCAGAGATATTGCCCCGGATGACAGTAAAACGGATTTCATCAATCAGCCTACACGCTGTATCCGTCCGCAACCGGGATGCACCCGCGCCAACTGGATCCAAAACGACAGGGCGGCCCAGTTCATTAGCCTTTTTTCCGGCGAGGAACATGCCCGTCACCATGGCGTTCAACGTGCCGATATTGATATTGAGCGCGTTGCTAATCGTGGTGATCTCCTCCACCTCGGACGCATCGTCCGCCATCGTGGGGGACGCTCCGCAGGCGAGCAGGATATTCGCACAGTCGTTGGCGGTCACATAATTTGTAATATTGTGGATCAGGGGCGACGTTTTCCGTATATTTTCAAGTTTTTCTCCAAACATATTGCTTTCTCCCTTTCTCAGTCCATGATATCTACGTCTTCGCCGCGCAGGATTTTATTGATATTGCGCACAGCGCACATTTTGCCGCACATCGTGCAGGTATCCTCCCGCTCCGGCATGCTCTCTGCGCGGTAGGCGCGCGCTTTCTCCGGATCGATCGCAAGCGCAAACTGCCGCTCCCAGTCGAGATTCCTCCTGGCCTCGCTCATCTGGTAATCCCATTCATCCGCGCCGGGCAGGCCCTTGGCGATATCCGCCGCGTGAGCGGCAATTTTGGAGGCGATAATCCCCTCCTTTACATCCTCTACTGTCGGCAGCCGCAGGTGCTCGGCAGGTGTTACATAACACAGGAAGGAGGCGCCGTAGGTAGCCGCGATCGCGCCGCCGATCGCACTGGTAATATGGTCGTAACCGGGGGCCACATCTGTGACCAGCGGGCCGAGCACATAAAAGGGCGCGCCCTTGCAGACCGTCTGCTCGATCTCCATATTCGCCCGGATTTGATTGAGCGGCATATGCCCCGGGCCCTCGATCATCACCTGCACGTCACGCGCCCAGGCCCTTTGGGTCAGCTCTCCCAGCGTAACAAGCTCCTCGATCTGCGCGATATCGCCCGCATCCGCAATGCTGCCCGGGCGGCAGGCATCGCCGAGGCTCAAGGTCACATCGTATTCCCGGCAGATCTCCAGAATCTCATCGAAGCGCGCGTAGAACGGGTTTTCCTCCCCGGTCAGCTCCATCCAGGCGAAAATGATAGAGCCTCCGCGCGAGACGATGTTGGTATGGCGCTTGTTTTCCTTGAACTTACGGGCGGTCTCCCGGCTGATCCCGCAGTGGATCGTCATGAAATCCACGCCCTCCTGTGCGTGCATGCGCACGATGTCGATCCATTCGTCCGAAGTAATCGTCTTCAAGGGCTTATTATAATAAACCACCGCGTCATAAATCGGTACCGTGCCCAGCACAGCCGTACAATTGCGGATGAGCTTTTGGCGGAAAGCTTTCGTATCGCCGAAGGAACTCAGGTCCATAATGGCCTCTGCGCCCATCTTAACCGCCGCCTCTACCTTTTTGAACTCCTCATCCAAGTCGAGACAATCCCGGGAAACGCCGAGATTGACATTGATCTTTGTGCGCAATGCGCGCCCAATGCCGCAGGGCTTGAGGCAGGCGTGATTTTTATTTGCCGGAATGACCGCCTGCCCCTTCGCGACCAGCTCGCGCAGCCGTTCGGCCTCCATTTTCTCCTCTGCTGCAACGGCGCGCAGCTGCCCTGTCAGGATTCCTCTTCTCGCCGCGTCCATCTGTGTTGTATAATCCATCTTGTTCCTCCTTAACCACTATGGACAGAAAAACAAAAAGCGGGAAACACCGTTTGGCATTTCCCACTGATCGAAAACAATCGCGCTTTTGCTCCCTACGTTGGCATTATCCAAATCAGGTGTAAGGGTCGAAGTTGATGACTTCCTCTCAGCCTGCTCACAAGCTCCCCTGTCCATATGATATTGTTGTAATTTCACTATAGCACAAGCATAGCGGTCTTGTCAAACGGCTTTCGCCCAAATATGAGGGCGTGGTGTAGGATTGTCAAACATATTGGACAGCGAAGTCGTGGGGAGAAAGCCAATGA
>DAWDUP010000128.1:0-2684 GCA_052346825.1 Candidatus Fimivicinus sp.
TTCATCCCCTTTGGTGCCTTGGAGCGCAGCGGAAAGGAATGGTCATAACAATGAAGCCTGCAATTATTACCATCAGCCGTCAATTTGGAAGTGGAGGACGACAGGTTGGCGCAGACCTGTCCCAAAGGTTGGGAATCCCATGTTATGAAAAGTCCCTTTTTGAACAGGCTTCCCAAAACAGCGGTATTTGTCAGCTCTTTTTTGAACAGGCTGAGGAACATAGAGATTACCTTTTTTCAAATATTCTTTCTGAATCATTCATGCCATTAAATATGTCATTGGATGACCGAGTGTTTATTGCTCAAGTTGAAACAATCCGCAAATTGGCAGATCAAGGGCCCTGTGTCATTGTGGGTAGAGGCGCAAACCAAATATTGAAGGACAGAAAAGATGTGCTGAATATCTTTATTTACGCAGAAAAGGCAGTACGCCTGAAAAGGGTTGTGAATGTCTATAGTGTACCGGAAGAACGAGCAGAGAAGGCACTAAATTCTGCCGATAAAAATCGTGCGGCTTATCTAAAACACTACACAGACCAAGTGTTTGGTAAAGCGGAGAATTACCATCTCTGTGTTGATAGCGGTAAATTAGGAATCGAAAACACGATCAAAATCATCGAAGCCATCTATCGAACCTTAGAATAAGCTCTTGATGCAAGAATGGGGGATAATACATTGAAACAGAGAGAACGCAGATTGAGAAGTTTTGAGTATATTATCCAGTCCGCTCAGCAGGCATTTGGAAATTATGGTGTATTTTAACAAACATGGGGAAAATCTGTCTGGAATATAGCATATCAAAGGGTAGGATGTATCACTATTTTACCTCCAAAGACGATTTGTTCCTTACCTGCGCCAGAGATTTCTTTCAAATGATGAATGATTGGCTTAGCGATAACTTTTCTGATGGTTCCAACCTACCTCCCATTCAAAAAATACAAGCCTATTTTATGTGTTGTATAGAATACTTTCAGACCTATTTTGAAGGTTTTGAAATATACAAGACCTTTGCAATTTGTCCTCCGGGGCATCTGAAGAAGGATATTGTGGAATTGCATCGTCCGCTTGCAGACAGAAATTATGTTATTCTGAAAAATATCATTTCGGAAATGAACCTACGAGATTCCGTACCTCTGGATGTGGCTATTACTTATGTATCGGGTGTAAGCTGGTCTTATTTGATTAAACTCTTTCAAGAACGGGACTCAGAAATGAGTGGAAACGAACTCGAAAAAGCCATACGGGAAATCACAGATATGATATTCTTTGGTATTAAAGCAAAGGCAGAATAATATTGCATCATATGACGGGAGTAACTATTTTTGAAGTGGTTGCTCCCGTTTATCCATGTTTACTTTATAGAGTCAATTTTATAGGTAATCCCACCTTGACAAATTTCTTTCCAACTGGTTATTCAATTAAGAAAGAGCCGCACAAATAAATAATATTTGTTTTAGTTCTTATATGAGCCAATCCTATACTACGGACTTTTCTAATATCATTGAGAAAATTATCGATTTAGGCTCTGCATATAACAATTAGCAAAAGTCGTGTGCCAAATGGGGCCTTGTCCCTATTTGGAATCCCCCACACAAAAAGGCGGTATGCTTTCCCTCTCGGGAATTGCATACCGCCTTTTCTTCTATCAGCCGTCCGGCTGCTTTGTTGTGAGCAATGTAAGCGTGAGTTGTTATGTGGTTTCTTTAACTAAGTGAAACTCCGCGCTCCCATTTGGATACGGCGGTATCCGTCAGATACAGGCGGGCGGCCAGCTCATGCTGTGTCAGACCCGCTTCCTTTCTTTTCTGCGAGATAAAGCGGCCAAAGGTGCGCTTATCCTGTAACGATTTTTCCTCGTTCATATAGGATTCCTCTTTTCGTTCGTGGTATGGGACCCCAGTCGACAAAGGGCGGCAGCCGCCGGTTGCATCGGAGGATGCGGATGGAATCAGCGGTTAGCTACACGATATCCCCGCGCAGAGTTTTTGTCAACGAATCCGGCATATTTTGCGGCTGGCCTGTTAAGCCAGCGGCCGTTTTTACCGGAACTACGTGCTTTCTGATTGTTGCATCGAATCGAAAATTTCGCGGTAATGATCTGCAAAAATGCTGCCGCGCCGCCACAAAAAGGTGAAATCGTGCCGGAGCGGGAAATCCTCCATCTCGATCGCCCGCAGTCTCCCGTCCTGCAATTCCGTACGCACGGCAGCCTCATAGAGGAAGGTGACGCCGCAGCCCTTTTGCACAAGCGTTTTGATCGCATGAAGATTGCTGATCTGCGCCGTCTGGCGAAAATCCTGCACAGTGAGGTTGCGCCCCTCCAGATATCGCTCGAGGATTTCGCGCGTCCCGCTGCCTGGCTCCCGCAGGAGAAGCCGCTCCCCCAGCAGATCCTCCACCCGATGCGGCTGCGCTGCCAAGCGGTACCCGGCGCCGCAGACGGCCAGATAATTTTCCCGGGAAAATGGCAGGGAATCGTATTCCCGCTTTTCGAAAAATCCCTCGACAATAGCAAAATCGATCTCGCCCGTATCAATCCTTTGCAGCAGCTCGCGGGTATTGGCCACGATAAAGTGAACGTCCGTCTTCGGATAGCGGAGTAGATATGCAGCAAGCCGCTCCGGCACCTCAAATTCCCCCACGGTGAGCGTTGCGCCGAAGATCAGGCTTTTGCGGTCTCTGCCA
>DAWDUP010000128.1:2694-4050 GCA_052346825.1 Candidatus Fimivicinus sp.
GCTCGCGAAGAAAGATTTCGTCATGCTTCATGGTTGTGGCTGCGCTCAAAAGCGATTTCCCGGCCTGTGTCAGCGCGAGCCTCTTCCCCTGATAAGTAAACAATGAAACGCCATACAGCTTTTCAAGATAGTGGATATGCTGCGACACGGCGGGCTGTGTGATATGAAGCGTTTGCGCCGCCCGGGTAAAATTCATGGAGCGGCAGACCTCCAAAAAAGTATCCATTCGAAAATCGAGCATTGTTATGACCATTCTTTCCATAAAAATTTGGATCATTTCTTTTTCAAACTGCCCTTTTCCGCTTTATCATAACATAATCTTATCAATAAATAAATATTTATCATTTCATTTTATCTAAAGAACGTGTTATGATGGAACAAATTGCTGTGAGAACTGCAGAAAAATTGCAATTCTCATCAAAAGGGGTAGACATTGGATGAAATCCTTCCTGCAAAAAAACTGGAGCGGCCTGCTGCTTTGCCTCGCAATCTCCATCCCGGCGTGGTTCCTCGGGCAGTTTGTCCCCGTGGTCGGCGGGCCTGTCTTTGCGATTCTCGCAGGCATGCTGTTAACGCTGCTTCTGAAAAAGAAAGACCGGCTCCAGCCGGGCATCACCTTCACCTCAAAAAAGATTCTCCAGGCAGCCGTTGTGCTGCTGGGCTTCGGCATGAATCTGACGGACATCCTGCAAAAGGGAAAGCAGTCCCTGCCGATCATCTTAGCGACGATCTCCACATCGCTGCTCATCGCCTTTCTCCTGTGCAAGGTGATGAAGGTCCCCTCCAAAACCGCAACGCTCGTGGGCGTGGGCTCCTCGATCTGCGGCGGCTCCGCCATTGCGGCGACCGCGCCCGTCATCGATGCGGATGATGAGGAGATCGCGCAGTCCATCTCGGTGATCTTTCTTTTCAACGTGATTGCGGCACTGATCTTTCCAACCCTCGGCGGCCTGCTGGGCTTGTCGAACGAGGGCTTCGGCCTGTTTGCCGGCACGGCGATCAACGATACCTCCTCCGTCACTGCAGCCGCACAGGCCTGGGACGGCATCCACGGCAGCAATACGCTTGACACGGCGGCGATCGTCAAGCTGACGCGCACGCTCGCAATCATCCCGATCACGCTTGTCCTCGCGCTGGTGCGCACGCGTAGGGAAAAGAACAACGCCACAGGGGCAAAGGTCAATCTCAAAAAGATTTTCCCGTTTTTCGTTCTGTTTTTCCTGCTCGCCTCTGTTGTGACGACGGTATTCCACCTTCCGGCGGCGGTCACAAGCCCCCTAAAAGGTTTGAGTAAATTCTTCATTGTCATGGCAATGGCGGCAATTGGCCTGAATACGAATATTGTCACGCTGGTCA
>DAWDUP010000128.1:4060-6014 GCA_052346825.1 Candidatus Fimivicinus sp.
CCTTCTGATGCAGCATGTGCTGGGCATTTGGTAGCATCGGTAAACAGAATATAAAAGCCGGAAGCTGCTGCAAAATGATCTGCAGCAGCTTCCGGCTTTTATTATCATGGATGCTCAGCCGCCGGGCAGGAAATCAAGAATATCCCCGCCCGCGCTGCCTGTGCTTTTAATCGGGTTTCGACGCGATTATGCAAAGTTGAGCCGCTTGCTCAGCAGCCAGCGCGTGACAAAGAAATAAACCAAATTGAGGACGATTATCACAACTGCGCTTACACCGAGCATGCCATAGAAAAATCCGGTGGGAGACTGTTCCGCCAGAGATTGCAAACTCCTGAAAAAGCTGATATCCGCAAAAGAAAAAATCAGCGCCGCCGCAATTATGCCGAAGAACACAACAAACTGCAAGACAGCATTGAGGATTAGATATGCCACCGCGCTCGCGAGTAGCCGGTTCTGCGGCCACTGCCCACCGATGGCGATGCACAGATAAAAATGCAGATAGGTATTGGCAAACACGAGTAGCATAAAGAGGCCAAATAGGAACAGCGCCAAATAAAAACTCATGCCGGTTTGCGCCTGAAAAGAGGCCGGTATGGATGCGACGGCTGTGATGTCCGGAAGATTCCAAGCAAACAGGAGAACCGCCAGCACCCCGTTTCCAAGGGCTGACGGTCCTGATCTATCAGATTTTCAATTTACTTTACGGCTCGCAGCCGAATATCTTCTGTGCATAGCGCACGCTCGCCATCGCGTCCTTTCCATAGAAATCTGCGCCGATCTCGTCCGCATATTCCTGTGTGAGCACCGCGCCGCCGACCATGACCTTGCACTGGAGGCCGCGCTCACGGATGAGCCGGATCGTCCGCTCCATCGCAGGGACGGTCGTCGTCATCAGGGCGCTCAACCCCACCAGAGAGCAGCCCAGCCGCCCGGCCTCATCCGCAACCCGCTCGCAGGGGACGTTTTTCCCCAGATCGATCACCTCAAAGCCATAGTTATCGAGCATGACCTTGACAATATTTTTACCGATATCGTGGATATCCCCCTCTACCGTGGCGAGCAGGATCGTGCCATGCTTTTCCGGTGCGGTGCCACTCGCCAGCAAATGCTCCTGAATCGCCTGAAACGCATTGGTCGCCGCAGCGGCGCTGCTCATGAGCTGCGGCAGGAAGACCGTCTTCTTCTCAAAGCCCTGCCCGACCTCGTTGAGGGCTGGAACAAGGATATGATTGATGATATCGTTGGAATCCCTCGTCTGCAATAACGCCTTCGTGCTTTCATAAGCCTGATCCTTCAGGCCGCGCAGCAGAATTTCATAGAGGGACAGTTCTTTTCCCTTCACCGCCTGCTCTCCGCCGCCCGCAAAATGGGAGACATACTGTCCGCATTGCGGATCAAAGCCAGCCAGCGCGCAGAAGCTCAGGTATGCGCCGCGCATCGATTCCATATTCGGATTGATGATGCCCGCGTCCAGCCCCGCCTGCAGCGCCAGGGTATAAAAGGCGGAATTGATGACCTCCCGGCTGGGCAGGCCAAAGGAGACGTTTGATACACCAAGCACGGTTTTCACGCCGAGCTCCTGTTTGATCAGGCGAACCGCTTCGAGCGTGGTATTCGCCGCGTTCTTATCCGAGCTGATCGTCATGGTCAACGCATCCACGACAATATCCTTTTTATCGATCCCGTATTTCGCCGCTTCCGATACGATCTTGCGCGCGATTTGGAGCCTGCCCTGCGCTGTGGCGGGGATGCCAGCCTCATCGAGCGTCAGCGCGACGATCACGCCGCCGTATTTGCGCGCGAGAGGGAAAACCTGATCCATAATCTCCCGCTTGCCGTTGACGGAATTGATCATCGCCTTGCCATTATAGATCCGCAAAGCATGCTCCATCACCGCCGGGTCAGAGGTATCAATCTGCAGGGGCAGCGCCGTCACGCACTGAAGCGCTTCCAC
>DAWDUP010000128.1:6024-6255 GCA_052346825.1 Candidatus Fimivicinus sp.
TTCCACCGCCTGCCCCATCACCGCCCGCTCGTCGATGCCGGGCAGGCCGACGTTGACGTCGAGAATATGCGCGCCGCTCTCCTGCTGCTCAACGGCCTGCGTGAGCACATAATCCATATCATTTTCCCGCAATGCCTGCTGAAAACGCTTTTTACCCGTGGGATTGATACGCTCGCCGATGATAACAGGTATTTTACCGATTTCACAGGCTTCCGCATAGGAGGAAACGAC
>DAWDUP010000129.1:0-6209 GCA_052346825.1 Candidatus Fimivicinus sp.
AATCAGCGGCCATATGCCCATATCGAGGTGCAGTCGCTCTCCGATCTCCATGCGGAACAGATTGTGCAAACGGCCTGCTCAAAAATGCGGCTCAAGCCAGAGGATTTGCGGGTCACGCCGTCCGGCAAGGTAACGTTCGATGTGGATGAAAATGGGAAGCTCATTCGTCCGCTTCAATTTGATATCCATGGCATTTCCGGGGAAAACGTACAAACCGGAACGCTTCTGCTTCGCAAGCCGGGGCTGTATCTCTACCGCAACCAGACGGAAAAGCTTCCTAAAAATTATGGGGATTTGCCCGAATATGCGCAGGATTTTGACCTGAGCACCTTTTTGGCTGCCCTTCATGATTTGCCGATTCCACAAGCGGCCCAGCAAATCGACGCGGACAAAGCGCTCTTCTATACGGTAGAATGGGTGTATGACACGGCCCCGTCGGACACGCTGACGACGCTCGTCTGGAAAGGCGGGCAGGTTCACCCGCAGGATAGCGCTTTTTCCATCGCAGATCGTGAAAAGCAGTGCCTCTTTACAGTCACACCTCACACGGGGCATGTCAGCGATTATCAGGATCGGGTGCAGATTGTGATGGAGATGGAAAAATAGATATCCAGTATCAGACATCGGCATATGAATATGGAGAGATCTCATCAATAAATCCGCCCGGCGCATTCCAATCGGAACGCGCCGGGCAACGTTTTATCATGTTAAATTTATCATGCTGAAAAGACTTATTTCATCATGCCGGCAACTTCATCCGCGAAGTTGTCTTCCCTCTTCTGCAAGCCCTCGCCCTTTGCAAAACGGGTAAAGCCCAGCACCTTGATGGAAGCGCCGATCTCCTTGGCGACGGACTCAACATACTTGCTGACGCTCAGGTCGCCATCCTTGACGAACTGCTGGTCCATCAGGCAATTCTCTTTGAAATACTTGCCGATGCGGCCCTGCACGATCTTCTCGATGACCTGCGCCGGCTTATTCTTATTCTTCTCATCCTCTGCAAGCTGCGCAGTAAGGATTTCCTTCTCATGGGCGATCACGTCCGCAGGAACGCCTGCTTCATCGAGATAGGCCGGATTCATTGCGGCAATCTGCATTGCAACATCCTTGCCCATGACCTTGAACTTGTCGTTTGCAGCAGTCGCATCATCTGCGTCGAAGTGAACCATGACGCCAACCGTACCGCCGCCGTGGACATAGGTGGAAACAACGCCTTCCACGCGCTCAAAGCGGCGAATCTTCATATTCTCGCCGATGGCAAGGATCTTATCCTGCAGATTCTCCTGCACGGTGCGGCCGCTGCCGGCAAGCTTCTCATTGAGAAGCGCGTCAACATCCGCCGGATTGTTGGCCGCGATCGTCTTGGCGATATCCATAACGAAGGCCTGGAATTCCTGATTCTTTGCAACGAAGTCGGTCTCAGAATTCACCTCGACGACAACGCCGATTTTCTTCTCCTCATCGTTATACGCAAGGACAACGCCCTCTGCCGCGATGCGACCGGCCTTTTTGGTAGCCGCAGCGAGGCCCTTCTCGCGCAGGAAATCAATTGCCTTTTCCATATCGCCGTCAGACTCGACGAGCGCCTTTTTGCAATCCATCATGCCTACGCCGGTCTTCTCGCGCAGTGCCTGTACGTCTTTTGCAGTAAATGCTGCCATGTTCAATTCCTCCTATATTCCTAAATAAAAACGGTAAATTCTAATAACCCGAAAGGAGCCCGGGCCATGGGTAACGCTTACTGAAAATCCGCACCGGATTTGAGCAGTGGCCCCTGGCACGGGCATCCTCACGAATGAGAAACGATTCTAATATTTATGCGCTGGGCTGCTCAACCGCAGCTTCCGCTTCCTCGCCCGCTTCAGCCTCAGCTGCAGCGTCGATATTCATCTGCTTGCCTTCCATGACGGCGTCTGCCATTGCAGCAGAAATCAGGCGAACGGCGCGGATTGCGTCGTCGTTGCCGGGGATAACATAGTCGATCTCGTCGGGGTCGCAGTTGGTATCGACGATCGCAACGATCGGAATCCCCAGCTTCTTCGCCTCGGCTACCGCAATGCGCTCCTTACGGGGATCGACGATGAACATGGCCGCGGGCTGACGCTTCATCTGCGTGATACCGCCCATAAATTTTTCAAGCTTCTCGATCTCGAGCTTCAGCTTTGTGACTTCCTTTTTGGGAAGCAGGTCGAACGTACCGTCCTCTTCCATAGCCTTCAACTGCTCAAGGCGCTTAATGCGCTGCTTGATGGTTTTGAAATTGGTCAGCATGCCGCCGAGCCAACGGGCGTTTACATAGGGCATACCGCAACGGGAAGCTTCCTCACGGATGGAATCCTGCGCCTGCTTCTTCGTGCCGACGAAAAGGATCTCCTGACCGTCCGCCGCGAGTTCACGCACGAACATATAGGCCTCTTCCAGCTTGCGCACGGTCTTCTGCAGATCGATGATATAGATGCCGTTGCGCTCGGTGAAGATATACTTCGCCATTTTGGGGTTCCAACGACGGGTCTGATGACCGAAGTGGACGCCCGCTTCCAGTAACTGCTTCATGGATACAACTGCCATAAGGGTAATTCCTCCTTTGTTATACCTCCGCACAGCTCTTATGACCGGCGACGCCCTGTGGAAAAGGACGCACCCGCCGAACGAACGCTGTGCGTGTGTTTTGCAGCATGTATCGCCGCATGAAGGCACAGCAATACATTTTGCTGAAGTAGTATAGCACAGGCGGCAGAAAAATGCAAGCCGTAAAGTACGTTTTTTCAGGGAATTTTACGATTTTAACCGCCATCTGATGCGCTTCATGCCGGCACTTCCCGCGCGGTGCCGTTTCGTAAGCGGATCCATCCTCCATAACGTGAAAAGTCGAGCATTTTTGCATACGGGGGCACAGAAAAGGGACGCGCCACACAGTGCGGCACGCCCCGACAAATGATCATTAGGATGATAAAGGCACTGAGCGCCTTTTCAATCCTGTTATTTCAACTCATATGCCGCTTCAAACCCGGCGCGGACAGCCGTTTCGATCCTGCCGACCTGTTTCGCATCGCCGATGACCGACACATGGCCGCAGAGCTTTTTGCACGCTTCCTCCAGCGGATTTTCCGGGTGCACGCCCATGGCGAGAACAACGTAGTCCGCGGGATACTCCTCCGTATTGCCGCTCTTTTCATCCTGCAAAACGGCACAGCCCTTTTTGATCTCCAGCAGCTTTGTCGCGGGCTTATATGTAATGTCGTACTTGGAGAGGCGATCCATACAGTCAAGATACGTCTGCACATACACGCCGTCGCCGATCTTGCCGAGCATTTCCACAATCGTTACTTGGTTTCCGCGTTCGCAGAGGAATTCCGCCGTTTCCAGGCCGGTCGCGCCCGAGCCGATGACCGTTACATTCTTACCATACAGGGGCTTGCGGTCGCAGAGCACATCCTCAAAGGTGACTGCGTTTTCCAGCTCTACGCCCGGGATCGACCGCGGCTTCACGGGCACAGCGCCCGTAGCCAAAATAACCGCGTAGGGCTTGTAAGAAGCGATGCATTCTGGCGTCGCTTCCCGGTTGACCAGGATCGTGACATCCAGCTTTTTCAGCTGGGAAAGCTCGTATTCAACGATCCAATCCATCTTCTCCTTGCGCGGCGGCTTATCGCCAATATTGATCTGCCCGCCGACGGCGCCGGTCTTCTCCAAAACGACCACATGGAAACCGCGCTCGCCGAGCACCCGCGCCGCCTCCAGGCCACCGACGCCGGCGCCTACGACGACAACAGTCCTTCCAGCGCCGTCCTTCAGGTAACAGGGATATTTGCATTCGCGGCCCGCCCTGGGATTGACCGCGCACTTGACGGGGTTTTTATCGGGGATCGCATCGCTGACAAGCGTTTCAAAGCAGAAGGTGCAGGAGATGCAACGGTTGATCTCCTCCTCCCTGCCCTCATATGCCTTTTTCACCCACTCCGGGTCTGCCACGACAGCCCTGCCGAGGCCGACGAAGTCAACCAGGCCGTCCTCCAGCATCTTCTCGGCAAACCACGGCTCCTTGACCATGTTGACTGCGATCACGGGGATCTTCACGGCATCCTTCACCGCGCGGATCAGGGGTGTGCGGCAGCCCTGCTCATAAGTAGTCGGCTCTGAAAGGGAATTGAAGGATTCGTAAATGCCGTTAGATACGTTAATATAGACGAGCCCGAGCTTCTCAAGCTCCTGGCAGATGCGCACGCCATCCGGGAGCTTGAGGTATTCCGGCACACCGTTGGGCGCAAGCAGTTCATCCACCGTCAGCCGGATGCCGATGGGAAATTCTTTGCCGCATTCCTTCTGAATGCCCTGGACGATCTCTTTGACAAACTCCAGCCGCCCTTCAAACGAGCCGCCAAAGCGATCCGTGCGCTGGTTGGTGTAGGGGCTCAGGAACTGGGAGATCAGGTAGCCGTGCGCGCCGTGCAGCTCCACGCCGTCGAGCCCCGCCTTCTGTGCGCGGACAGCGGCGGCGATGAATTTCGCAATGACCGTCTCCACTTCTGCGGTGGTCATCTCGTGCGTCTCCTGCTGGCATACGCCGCAGGGCTTGGAGCCGGAAGACCACAGCGGCTCGTTGCCGTTGATATTCATAAACGTCTCTCTGCCGGGATGATGCAGCTGGGCAAATACCTTCACATCCTGCGCGTGCAGCGCTTCCACAGCTTTTGCCATCGGCGCGATCTGCTTATCCCGCGCAAGGCTCGCCTGCTTCGGAGCTGCGACGCCGTGCTCGTCGTCCACGCGGGTATTTTCCAGCACGATCATGCCGACGCCGCCCTTGGCCCGCTCCATGAGATAGGCCATGAAATCCTCCCCGATGCACTGCTTTTCATCGGAAACGCCCATGGCGAGCGCGCACATCACGATGCGGTTTTTGATGGTCAGGTTACCAATTTTGCCTGGCGCAAATAATTTTGGATACTTCATTGAGATCATCCTCCTGACGCATAAAGCATAGTCAAGAAACAGATTTTTCTGTCCCTTTAAGCTGATTATAGGGCTCTAAAATTCGATTGTCAATTATTTAACAAAATTTTAACAAAAGATTTATGAATTTCAGACTCCCTACGAATGTAACAAAAGTCAGGATAACAGTTTCTGATCTTTATGCTTGCAGTGTAGACGGTGAGGAATGGTGCTCCGGTTCCACAATCAGCCATGTGGTTCCTATATAAATAACTTACCTTTTGATTTTGTAATAACAAACAAAATTTGGAATATAATCTTGTTAATCTTTTGTATTGACATATTAGATCAAATAGGAGTAATATGCTTTATAGATGATATATGAGATGGGCCTATCTATATAATAAAATTATATGTTATAGAGGTGATTCCAATGTTTTGATAATAGTGCATTTTATGGAACCAATTATATTAATAAGGAGTGTATTTAGAATGAAACATACCAAAAAATTTGCTGCAATTTTTTGTAGCGTTCTCTTAATCTCAATGGTAGCCTCGTTTACAGTTTTCGCCGACTCAAAGCCAGTGGATCTAAATCAAAATCAGTATACAAACTATAGTTTTTGGACAAACACGATTTCTCATCAGAGTAAATTCTCCGGAGTAAATTCAAGTAGTTCCAATCATTATGTATACTTCACGGCTCAATATTATGATGCAGTTGCAAAACAGGGCTTTGATGATAACTATTATTATGCCCCTAATAATGGCATTAACTTTCCCACTCAATATACTACTAAGCGTGCTGGGGTTTATCAATGGCGACTGAAATTGAACCCGACCGGCCCCTTTGCCGGTTGCACCGCATCAGGAACAATTACGACCATCTGAGTACAATGTCCAAACCTTGTTTCTTGCGGCAGTTTTACTGCCGCAAGAAATTTTCTATTTTCAAGAAGGGGGCATTCCATGCATCACTTCACACAAAACGGAAAGCTTTTTTTCAAAAATAAGCTTCTCCTCTCCGGGACCCTGTTGACCATTATTTTGCCCACGCTCTATCTCTGCTATAAATTAATCTATTATAACAGCATTTTTCCCACAGCGTCGGATCGGAGCATGTTTTCCAGCTATCTGCTCATCGATACGCTGGAACTGCCGTTATTTCTTTTTGCTCTTTTTGCTCTTTTATCCTATGAGGCTTTTCGTGCCATCCGGCATGCGCACGCACAGGAGATTCTTGCGATCACAAGGCACGGGCTCTCGTCTTTCTATAT
>DAWDUP010000130.1:0-345 GCA_052346825.1 Candidatus Fimivicinus sp.
ATCTCGCCTTTGAACAGCTCAAGGAAAGGCTTTCCAAGGAGGGCCTTTTTGCACCGGAACGGAAAAGGTCTCTGCCGCGCTACCCGATGCGCATTGGCATCGTCACTTCGCCTACGGGTGCAGCCGTTCGCGATATCATCAATATACTGTCGCGGCGGTTTCCGCTCGCACAGATGATTCTGCAGCCCGTTCAGGTGCAGGGCGAGGATGCGCCGGGCCAAATCATAGAGGCGATTCAGCTTTTTAATGAAAAAAGAGCGGCGGACGTTCTGATCGTCGGCCGTGGAGGCGGCTCCATCGAGGAGCTTTGGGCCTTCAACGACGAAGGAGTAGCCCGTGCAGTGG
>DAWDUP010000130.1:355-5460 GCA_052346825.1 Candidatus Fimivicinus sp.
GTGCAGTGGCATCAAGCGAAATCCCCGTGATTTCGGCTGTCGGGCATGAAACAGATTATACGATCTGCGATTTTGCGGCGGATCTGCGTGCTCCAACGCCCTCGGCGGCGGCGGAGTTGTGCGTGCCGGATTGGCATGCGGAGCTCGAGCGAGTGGAGACGCTGCGCCGCTCCGCCGGCCAACTGGTGAGGCGCCGCTTGGAGGCAGAGCAGCAGCGGCTCGACACACTGATTCTGCGCGCAAAGTTTCAAGAGCCTACCCGTCTTTTTGAAAGTGGGAGGCAGGCGCTTACCACACTGGGGCAGCGGCTGTGTAAAGCGGCGGCCGAGCGCCTGCTGCGGGAAAATAACCGTTTGGCCCCGCTTACTGGAAAGTTGGACGCATTGAGCCCTTTGAAGGTGCTTTCCCGGGGCTATACAATTGCTTATCATGAGGATAGGCCGATCCGCTCCATATCAGAAGTATCGGCTGGCGATACCGTGCAGCTAAAATGGTCCGACGGCAGCGCCCGCTGCGAGGTATTGGAAACACTGGCGGATCAAAAATGTTAGCATTGATGAAACCGCAGAGAAAGGACGGGATGAATTTGAAGGAAGTAAAAAAAGAGCAAAACTATGAAGCCTCGATCAAGCGTTTGGAAGAAATTGTGGCTCTTTTGGAAGGTGGTTCTCTTCCGCTGGAGGAGTCTTTGCGTCTGTTTGAAGAAGGCACGCGTCTTGCAGGCTATTGCAATACCTGCCTGACCCAGGCGGAAGCGCGTATTACGGAATTATCAAAATTGGAGCATATGGAGGATACACATGCTGAATTTTGAAAAGCAGCAGCAGAAATACCTTTCGATGATCGAAAACAGCCTGCATCTTTACCTACCAGAAGAGGGGCAGGGACAGGATATCCTGTTTCAGGCAATGGCATATAGCCTGGAAAACGGTGGGAAGCGGATTCGTCCGATCCTGACACTCGCCTTCTGCGAGGCGTGCGGCGAAGACCCGCGCGCGGCGCTTCCCTTTGCCTGCGCCGTGGAGATGATTCACACATATTCTCTCATCCATGACGATTTGCCGTGTATGGACGATGATGATATGCGGCGCGGCAGGCCGTCCTGTCATATCAAATTTGGAGAGGCGAACGCACTTCTGGCCGGGGACGCACTTCTGACACTTGCGTTCGAAACGATGCTTGACCAGCGCTCCGGCTATCCGATCGACCCGAGGCGGACTGTGGGAGCGGCTGCCCTGCTGGCACATGCCGCAGGCGGGCATGGAATGATCGGCGGGCAGGTAATCGATCTGGACAGCGAGGGCAAGCAGATCCCGCTGGACCGGCTGAAAGTGATGGATTCGCTTAAGACGGGCGCACTGATCGATGCCGCTGCGCAGATGGGCTGCGTGGTCGCCGGGGCGGAAGAGGAGATTCGCAAAGCGGCGTCTTTATACAGCTCCTGCATTGGGCTTGCGTTCCAGATCGTCGATGATATTCTGGATATAACGAGCAGCAGTGAAGTGCTCGGCAAGCCGGTCGGAAGCGATCAGGAAAAGGCAAAATCGACCTATGTCTCCTTGCTTGGCCTCGATCCCTCCCGCCGCCTCGTCACGGAACTGACTGCAACGGCGCGGGAGACGCTCTCCGTCTTTGGAGACCGGGCCTCCTTTTTGCTGGAGCTGACCGAACGGCTTGCAACGCGTGAGAAATGAGCAGGCCTTCCATTCTGTCTGTTAGGAGCATTGCTGATATGAATGAGAATACAATTCTTTCACAGATACATTCTCCGGACGATGTGAAGAAGCTTGAGAAAAACGATCTGGGCAATCTGGCCTCCGAGATTCGCAAGGTCCTGGTGGAGACGGTTTCACAGACGGGCGGGCATCTGGCATCCAATCTGGGCGTGGTGGAGCTGACGATCGCGCTGCATCGCGTATTCGATTCGCCACGAGATCAGATTGTGTTTGACGTTGGGCATCAGGCATACACCCACAAGCTTCTGACCGGGCGCTACGACCAGTTTTCAACCCTGCGCACGGAAAACGGCCTGTCCGGCTTTGAGCGCCCCAATGAAAGCGAGCACGACATTTTTTACAGCGGGCACAGCAGCACCTCGATTTCAGCCGCATATGGCCTGTCGGCTGCAAAAAAGCTTGCGAAGGACGATCATTATGTCGTTGCCGTGATCGGTGACGGCGCCCTGACCGGAGGGCTCGCCTATGAAGGGCTGAATAACGCAGGACGCACGCACAGCCGCCTGATTGTCATCCTAAACGACAATGAAATGTCGATTTCGCATAACGTGGGCTCTATGGCGCGGTATTTGGCCGTCATCCGTTCAAAGCCCGGTTATTTTCGGCTGAAGGCGCGCGTGGAGGGCTTTTTGAATCATATCCCGCTTATCGGAAGGAAAATTTCGAATGTGGTTTTCCGCTCCAAATCCATTCTCAAAAATCTGATTTATCAGAGCACGATTTTTGAGGACATGGGCTTTCAGTACATGGGTCCGATCGACGGGCATAATCTGGAGCAGCTTCAGGAGGCGCTCAAGAGCGCAAAGATGCTGCACCGGCCGGTCCTTTTGCATATCAACACCATCAAGGGGAAAGGCTATGATTTTGCCGAACGCGAGCCGAATAAGTTTCACGGGATTTCCAAATTTGATATCAATACAGGGGAGCCCCTCTTTTCCAGCACCAGCTTTTCCGAAATGTTCGGCAGGGCATTGTGTGATTTTGCACAAAAGGATGAAAGAATTTGTGCGATTACGGCCGCCATGGCGCTTGGTACCGGGCTGGACCCCTTTAGCAAGGCTTTCCCGGAGCGCTTTTTCGATGTTGGGATTGCGGAAGAGCACGCAGTTACCTTTGCTTCCGGTCTCGCAAAGAATCATATGCTTCCGGTTTTCGTCGTGTATTCAACCTTTTTGCAGCGCTGCTATGACCAGATGATCCATGACGCCGCGTTGCAGGGAAACAAGATAGTGCTGGCAATTGATCGCGCGGGCTTTGTCGGAGAGGATGGGGAAACCCATCAGGGCTTATTTGATATGGCGCTGCTCAACAGCGTGCCGGATCTGACAATTTATTCTCCGTCCACCTTCTGGGAACTGAAAAATGATTTGGGCAATGCCTTTTACATCGACAAAGGGATCGTTGCCGTACGTTATCCGCGGGGAACCCAACGGGAGCTCCCACCGGATTACACGCCCTCATTTGATGCCTTTACGCATTATGGCGACGCATGGGCGAAAATCGTGATTGTGACCTTCGGCAGGCTGTTTTCCAATGCCTGCGCTGCCTTGCATCTCCTGCATGAAAAGGGCGTCAGCGCACGGATCATCAAGCTGAACCGAGTTAAGCCCATCGATATCCGTGCCGTTCAGTCAGCACGATTGGGAGAACAGGTCTTTTTTTTCGAAGAAGGCGTGCGCACCGGCGGCATCGGGGAGCATTTTGCCGCCCTGCTGCTGGAAAAAGGCTTTCAGGGCACCTTTCATCTCACCGCGGTGGATGATTGCTTTGTCCGCCAGGCATCGGTCCCTTCTCTGATGGCGCAATACCATATGGATGCGGACGGCATGGTTCAGGTGATTTTGGGGGAGGTGGCGGAGCATGGCAAAACAACGGCTTGACGTTGCCGTTTTTGAGCGCGGGCTCGCGCCCAGCCGGGAAAAGGCGCAGGCGCTCATCATGGCCGGACAGATTTATGTCAACGGCCAAAAAGCTTCCAAAGCGGGGCTCAGCGTTAAGCCGGAAGATCAAATCGAGCTTCACGGCGCACAGCTCCCATTTGTCAGCCGGGGCGGCCTCAAGCTCGATAAAGCGATGCGCAGCTTTCCCATTTCATTGGAGAGAAAAATCTGTATGGATGTCGGCGCTTCCACAGGCGGATTTACAGACTGTATGCTGCAAAACGGCGCAGTAAAGGTATATGCGGTCGACGTCGGGTATGGGCAGCTCGCCTGGAAGCTGCGTACGGATGAGCGCGTCATCAATCTGGAGCGCACGAATTTCCGCTATGTAACGGATCAGCAGGTGCCGGACGCCATCGATTTTGCCAGTGTAGACGTCTCCTTTATCTCCCTGCGTTTGATTCTCCCGGTTCTGTTCCGCCTCCTGAAGACGGGAGGGGAAGCGGTTTGCCTGATCAAGCCGCAGTTTGAAGCGGGGCGTGAGAAGGTTGGAAAAAAGGGCGTTGTACGCGATCCGGCTGTACACGAAGAGGTGATACAAACGGTTTTCCTGATTGCGCTGGAAGTGGGCTTTTCCATTTTGGGGCTTACCTTTTCTCCAGTAAAAGGCCCGGAAGGCAATATCGAATATTTGCTCTACATACAGAAAACTCCCCTGCCTGCTGCATCTTCATCCGTTGATATCGCAGAGCTTGTGCGCCAGGCGCATGCGTCTCTGGGAGAAGGCCAAGGGGAACGAGAGCCGGAAGGAAGGAAGGGAGAAAGGAAACATATGAAGTTTGCAGTTCTGCCAAATCTGACCAAAAAAAATGCACGGGAAATTGCGCTCTCCGTCTGTCGCCAGGGGGAGGCGCTTGGCGTTCAATGCCTCATGTGTGAACAGGTAAGCGTTGCGTTTCCGCAGCAGAAGATTTTATTCCTTCCGGAAGAAGAGGTTTTAAAAAATTGCGATTTTGTGATTTCCATTGGCGGGGATGGGACCATGATCCATGACGCAAAGCTTGCCGCACCATTGAAAAAGCCGGTGCTCGGTATCAATGCGGGGCGGCTCGGGTTTATGACCGGTCTGGAGCCTCAGGAGATTTCCATGCTGAAAAATCTTGTATGCAATGATTTTTCAATTGACCGGAGAATGCTGCTTGATGTAAAATTGGAGAAAGATGGCCAGATTTGCTACGAGGCCCAATGCATCAATGATGCCGCTCTCGTGCGCGGGGAAGAATTGCGGCTGCTTGAATGCAGCGCGGCGTGTGACGGGAAGCCCATTGCGCGGTATCTGGCGGATGGTATGGTCGTCTCAACGCCAACCGGTTCCACAGCCTACTCTCTGTCGGCGGGAGGCCCTGTAGTCGACCCTTCCCTCGAATGCCTGCTGTTGACGCCGGTCTGCGCACATACGCTTTTCAGCCGGCCGATGGTTTTTTGCGCG
>DAWDUP010000130.1:5470-6204 GCA_052346825.1 Candidatus Fimivicinus sp.
AAGCTTTCCCTGCGCGCCGAGACGCGTGATGGCGGCAGTGTTTATCTCTCGTGCGATGGAGAAACAATCAAGGTGCCTGACGGCTGTACACTTCAGGTGGCAAAATCGGATACCTATGCAGATTTTATCCGGATCAAAAATGATACCTTTATGGATCGTTTGCAAGCGAAATTTTTTAGGAAGGGGCCCTTGGCTTGAAACGGAAGCGGCATACACTGATTCTGGAGCTCATCCAGCAATATGAGATTACAACGCAGGATGAGCTGCTCGCGAAGCTGCGGGAAAACGGCTTTGAGGTTACACAGGCAACCGTTTCTCGTGATATTAAGGAGCTTCGGCTCGTCAAGGCGATGTCTCCCAGCGGACAGTACCGTTATATGGTAAGCACGGCACAGGGTGACGAATATCTCGCAAAATTTTACACCATCTTTTCCGGTTCTGTGATTTCTGTTGACTTCGCGGGGAATACCTGTGTGCTGAAATGTTACTCCGGTATGGCTCAGGCTGCTTGTGCTGCAATTGACGCCATGCATTTTGACGGAATTGTCGGCACGCTTGCGGGTGACGACACCATTTTTGTGCTCTGCCGTACCCCTGAATTAACGCAGCAGCTGAAAATATCGTTGGATAAAATGCTGCAAAACGGATGAAGCAACTCTCAGAAAGGCATGAAACGCTATGCTGACAAGCCTTCAAATTGAAAATATCGCTGTGATCGAAAAGGCTGAAATTAC
>DAWDUP010000131.1:0-1813 GCA_052346825.1 Candidatus Fimivicinus sp.
TGTAAACAATTCTGATAATGTTTGAAAAAAAAGCTTTCTCATGATAAAATATCACCATTGCCATTTTGCAGTTTTCATAAGAAGGAGGCATTGCCTTGGGAGACATGAAAGACCGTGAAAACGAGAACCTCTCTGGGGACGGCCTGGATGAAGAGCTCAATCGGATCCGGGATGCGTTTCAGGAGGAGCTGAACGAGGCTTCCAAAAGAGTGTCACAGGAGGAAGAGCAGGGGAATGCGCCGGAGGATCAGGCGCCGGCTGAAAGCGCGGCCGATGCAGGGCAGGCGGCGGAGTCTTTGTCCGTGAAGGACCGGAAGGCGGACTGGAAGGTGATCGTACTGGCCGTTATCGTCGTGCTGGTGGCGCTGTTTGGAGCAGTGGATTTTTTTGTGGGCGTGCCCTCGTTTGCAAGGGTGCTGCAGGCGGAAAAGTTCGTCCGGCAGGAGAAACTCAATTCCGCGCTCGATGCCTATTATGACGCGAGTCAGAATACGGCGGCTGCGGCGGCGAAACGCACAGTGAAGGGGCAGGCGCAGCTCTATTTGAATTTGGGCTATGTGGAGAATGCGCAGAGCCTGATCAAGAAATACTACACCACGGCGGAGCTGGATCGGTTCTGGAACCGGGGGCTCAACGAACTTTATCAGAATTTGAACGCGATTACGGATACGATTTCTGCCGTGGAGGAACTTTTCAGCGGATATACCGATATTGAGGACGATCAGCTCCCCTACGAAGAGCTGATTGAAAAAATAGACGGACTGAAGGATAGCAAGGATAAAAGCTATGACAAGGCGATTTTGGAATATTATAAATATATGCTTGCCGCAATGACGGAGCAGGAGAGCTCTGTGCGAATTCAGTTTCTTGAAGGCGTTCAGAAGGAAAATGAAAGCTATGGCTGGATTTATCTGCCTGCGATGGCCACTGAGTATCTGGAAGCAGAGGATTATGATAAGGTGGTTGAGCTCTGCGACAGGATGCGTGCGCGCAATACAGAGGATGCGGGCGCATATGCGACGGAGGCCTCTGTTTACCGCCTCCAGAAGCAGTATGATAAGGCGCTTTCCACAGCGGAGAAGGGCATTGCGCTGGATGATACCAGCTCGGAGCCCTATCGTCAGAAGGCAATCGTTTATCTGCTGCAGGGCGATAAAAAAGGCGCGGTGGAAAACGCACAGTCCGCATTTGATTTGTCACTGAACTATGCAACGAGCTACACGTTGGCAGTCTGCTATCTGGTAAACGGGGATCAGGATGGCTATGACGAAGTGGCATCTACTCTCGAATCATACGGCGTTGAAATGGGCCAGAAGGTGCTCGATTATAAGGCTGGCAAACTGACGATTGAAGATATTTTCCTGAACGGAGAGGGGGATGTGGCATGAGAATCCTTTATGTCATCGTGAAGGCTCTAACATTTCCGGGAACGCTTCTGCACGCGCTGTGGGAGCATTGCCTGTGCCGCAGATTCAAATGCCCGGTGGAAGATCCGCGCTATTTTCAGGCAAACGAGTTGTGCGGGCATGTGGAGCATGAATTCATGCCGACTAGGGGTAAGCGGTTTTTGATCTGCTTTTTGCCCTTCCTTTTTAATCTGATCCTGGGGCTGCTGATTGTCATTCCCGCCAGTGTGCATATCATCAAGCTGCAGCAGTATACCAATCTTTTTTATCTGCTGATGCTGTGGCTCGGGATTTCCCTGTTGACGTCGCTCTTCTCGCTGGTGGAGGATGCGCTCGCCCTGTGGGAGAGCTTTTACGGCGCAGGAAACGGGGCAAATATCGTGGTGAAGATATTGTTGTTTCCAATC
>DAWDUP010000131.1:1823-6196 GCA_052346825.1 Candidatus Fimivicinus sp.
AATTCTGGTTGCCGGCGCTTATCTGGAGCGCTGGGGCCTTACACTGCTGACCTCCATTGCGGCGGCGTGGTTTCTGCCGGAGCTGCTTACCCCTATTGCGGGCGCACTGGTTTCCGCCAATGATGCGATCAGTGCCTGGCTTGCGGAAAAGGCGGCGCAGACGCAGAAAGCGGCAGAGGCGGCATCCACAACGGCGGCCTCCTAAGGATGCATCCGGTTACAATCAGAGAATGGGGAGTGCTGCGAAATCAAAAAGCAACACTCCCCATCTGTTATCACTCCCATTCGGCCTATCATTTGTTGTCAATTTCCTCTTGCCTTTCCGATAAAGATATATTATAATATTTTAAAACTCCAACAATGATCTTTTGGCAGAGCGAAGTATTTATTTGGTCATGTGGCGGGCGGGTCCTGTGCGACGGGGCGCTGTGAACCATGTCAGGCGGGGAACCGAGCAGCATTAAGCAGTCAGCACTGTGCGCCACAGTCTGCCTGTCCGCTGCATGACCAAGTGAACGGTTCGCTTTGCCTTTTCTTTTGGGGAAGGCGCTGCAAATCGGAAAGGAGTGGTTGCCGTGTATCAGGTGCTTTATCGGAAATGGCGCCCGCAGGTGTTTTCCGACGTTGCCGGGCAGCCGCATGTGACGGACACGCTGTGCAGAGAGCTGCAGGAAGGCAGGCTCTCCCATGCCTATCTCTTCACTGGCTCGCGCGGCACGGGAAAGACCACCTGTGCGAAGATCCTCGCCAAAGCGGTCAACTGCCTGCATCCTGTGGATGGGAACCCCTGCAACGAGTGCGAAATCTGCAAGGGGATCAACAGCGGCTCGATTTTAGATGTGATCGAGATCGATGCGGCGAGCAACAACGGCGTTGACAACATCCGCGATCTGCGTGAGGAAGCAAATTTCACGCCCGTCGCAGCGAAATACCGTGTGTATATTATCGACGAGGTGCATATGCTCTCCATCGGCGCATTCAATGCGCTGCTCAAAACGCTGGAGGAGCCGCCATCCTATGTGCTGTTCATCCTGGCCACCACGGAGGTGCATAAGCTCCCGGCGACGATCCTTTCCCGCTGCCAGCGGTTCGATTTCCGGCGGATTCCGCCGGAGGATATCGCTGCGCGGCTGGAATATGTGGCCGGGCAGGAGGGGATGGAGCTCGCGCATGACGCGGCGCTGCTCATCGCCCGCATTGCGGACGGCGCGCTGCGCGACGCGCTCTCGATCCTCGATCAATGCGCCGGGCGGTCGAAGCAAATCACGGTGGAGATTGTCAGCGAAGCGGCCGGCCTGGCGGGCCGTGGCCACCTCTATGAGCTTTCTGCCGCTATCCGCGCGCAGGACAGTGCCAGGGCGCTCGCTCTGCTCGACGAGCTGCACCAAGGCTCCTGCGATATGGAGCGGTTGTGCGGCGATTTGATTGACCACTTCCGCAATCTGATGATTGCAAAAACAGTGCCTGCCCCGGGCGAGCTCATCATCTGCACGGAGAGCGAGCTTCAGCAGATTCAGGCGGAGGCCAAGGGCTTTTCGATGGAAGCAGTCCTCTCTGCACTCGACTTGTTACAGGGTACATTGGAGCGCATGCGTTCCGGTGTGAACCGCCGCATTGAGATGGAAATGGCGCTGATCAAGCTTGCCACGCCCGCGCTCTGCACCGACAGCGCAGCGTTGCTCCGGCGCATCGACGCGCTCGAGCAGGCAATGCGCACCGGGCGTGCAGGAGCTGCCGCGCAGGCAGCCCCTGTGAAGGCATCCGCCCCCCCGGCGAGGGCAGAAAAGGCCGCCTTCGATCCAGCGGGGCCGGAGTTATCGTCAGCTTCGCCTGAGGCTGTGCAACGGCGGGAGAAGGCTCAGGAGCAGCCCCCCGCTTCAAGGCCTCAGCCTATTTCTGCGCCTGAGCCGTCCGCAGAAGCAGAACGGCCGGACGATCCGGAGCCGCAGGCCGGGCAGGAGGGAGATGAGGCCTTCCTGAAATGGCCGCAGGTGCTTGCTGTTCTATCAGAAATCGATAAGCCGATCGCCGGGATTTTATCCGGCTCCAGTGCGTTCTTCCGTGGGGAGTTTGTGCTTATCCAGTCGGAAAATCCGTTGTTGGGCAGCTTCATCCGGCAGGGGAGCCATTCCTCCGCCGTGAAAGAGGCAGTGCTCCGCGTGACGGGCCGCAAATACCGCCTTGGGCTTTACAGCGGTGGAGGGAAAAATAAGCCGAAGAAAAAAACGGACCCGCTCGACGACCTGATGGGCCGCCTAAGCGACGCACAGGTGGAGACGGAAATCCGATAGAGAACCCCTAGATTTCGTCCGGGCATCGCACCGGAAAGCAGATGGAGGAGTATTGAGATGAAAGCAAGAATTCCGAATGCCGGCAACAGCGGCAATATGATGAAGCAGATTCAGAAGATGCAGGAGGAGATGGCGCGCGTTCAGGAGGAATGCGAAAACGCCGAATATACCGCGGGCGCGGGCGGCGGGGCCGTCGAGGTGACGGTTAACGGCAAGCACGAGGTCGTGAAGATCGATATGAAGCCGGAGATCGTGGACCCGGAGGATATTGAGATGCTGCAGGATTTGCTGATTGCCTCCATCAATGAGGCAATGCGCAAGGCGGATGAAACCTCGGAGCGCGAGATGGGCAAGATCACCGGCGGGCTGAATATCCCCGGTATGCCGGGAGGCCTGTTTTAAGCAATGGCAGGGTATCAGGTAGCCGCGCTCTCGCGGCTGATAGAGCAATTCGAGCGCATGCCGGGCATCGGGCGCAAGAGTGCACAGCGGCTGGCCTTCTATGTGCTCGGCCTGTCCGATACGGAGGCGAAAGGTTTTGCGCGGGCGATTACGGATGCGCACGAAAAAATTCACCGCTGCAAAATCTGCTGCAACCTGACAGACGAGGAGCTCTGCTCCGTGTGCGGCAATCCCGCGCGGGATAAGACGAAAATTTGCGTGGTGGAGGATCCGCGCGACGTGCTCGCCATCGAGCGCACGCATGAATACGAGGGCACCTATCATGTCCTGCACGGGGCGATCTCCCCGATGAACGGCATCGGCCCGGACCAGCTCGCCATTAAGGAGCTGCTCGCCCGGTTGGGCGGCGGGGAGGAAGAGGTGGACGAGGTTATCATGGCGACGAACCCGACCGTGGAAGGAGAGGCGACGGCCATGTATCTCTCCCGGCTGTTAAAGCCGATGGGCATTAAGGTTACCCGGTTGGCCTACGGCGTCCCAGTGGGCGCGGATTTGGAATATGCGGATGAGGTGACGCTCTCCCGTGCGCTGGAAGGCAGGCAGATTATTTAAAAGGACTGGGAGACATTGTTCATCGCTTTTTGCTTGACAAATTTTTTTCATGTGATATAATCCATTATCCGGCCGATGGTCTGGGAAGAGGGGAGTGAAAGGCCATGGGAAATGCGCAGAAAAGTGATTTGCAGACGATTGCAACCAACAAAAAGGCCTTTCACGACTATTTTGTCATCGAGAGTGCGGAGGCCGGCATTGAGCTGTTTGGCACAGAGGTCAAATCCGTGCGGCAGGGGCGCGTCAACCTGAAGGATGCTTGGTGCTCCGTCAAGGATGGCGAGATTTTTGTAAATGGCATGCATGTAAGCCCCTATGAGCAGGGAAACATCTTTAACCGCGACCCAATGCGCGTGCGCAGGCTTTTAATGCACAAGCGGGAGATTAGCCGCCTTTACGGCCTGACAAAGCAGCAGGGCTATGCTTTGATTCCGCTCTCCGCCTATTTCAAAAAGGGGCGGGTCAAGATCCAAGTGGGGCTCTGCAAGGGCAAAAAGAATTATGACAAGCGTGAGGATATGGCCCGCAAGGCCGCGGCGCGCGACATTCAGCGCTCCCTCAAGGAGCGTCAGCGTTAAAACAATCAAAAATAGGGGGATGAAAGGATTTCGACGGGGGTTTTGAAACACGATAAGCGAGCAGCGGTGCGGAACCGCTTGAAAATCCGCAACCTTTTAAAAATAAACGACAACAATAAAGTTTCGTTACAGGCTGCTTAAGCCTGCGTCCTGCCTTTGAGTCCTGCGGCTTAGGTTTGGGCGTCGATTAGCAGGGAACGTGAACAGGGGCTTGCCTCCGCCTCTGTCATGACTTGGAGGCTACCGTAAGCGTCAGCCTGCCGGACGGCGGGCGCCGAGGGGAATCCTAGTAGACCGGATACGCTCGTAGAAAGTTGTGCGGATGGGCTTTCGGACGCGGGTTCGACTCCCGCCATCTCCACCAAATAGGTATTGGACAAACACCTATTTCTTTAGCGGCGGTTTTGCCGTCAAGGTGATGCTCTAATACGAACAGAAAACCGCCATCTTAGATTAGTTCTAAGGTGGCGCTTTTGTATAAAGTCGATAT
>DAWDUP010000132.1:0-3409 GCA_052346825.1 Candidatus Fimivicinus sp.
TGAGCGCCGTGAGGCGGCGAGTTTTTGTGCGTCCCGCCGAACAGGTTCGGTCGTGGCTTCATTTTGCCGCTGCCGAAGTGCCGTGCAAAACGGCCCCTTTTGCTTCCTTTTCCGGCCGAACGGAAAAGGGAGGGCCCGCGCGGCCTGAGCGCGGGCCAATTTTTCTTCCCTTTTTAAGGCAATCAAAAAAGGTAAGCATAACGGGGAATCTTTACGAAATTATTCTCGTGCATTTTGACGAAACGATATCCCTTTTTTGACAGGCTGGGGCGCGTTGCGGAATGAAAGTTTCGCAACGCGCCCTTTGCTATGGATTCGTGTTTGAAATGGTTTTTTACCGCGAAGAGGTTGACATTCCGTTTTGCACATTTTATAATAAATCGACTAATAATTAATCGGTTTATCGTAAATCAATTGATAATGGAAAGGAGGCTTGTCAGGATGCATTCCTATCGGGAAATTGTGGGAAAGCTCATCCAGCTCAACGCGCTCAAACGGATCAGTACCCATCGAGCGGCGTCCGAAATCGGCCTGTATGATGGGCAGATGCCGCTGCTGGAAACGTTAGAGCGGGATGGCTGTCTTACACAAAAGGCTCTGGCTGACCGTCTGCATGTTTCGCCTGCCAGTGTGGCGGTATCAATTAAACGCATGCAGAAGACCGGAGTCGTCGATAAACTGCCGTCAGAAGATGATTTGCGCTATAACCGGATCATGCTCACGGAAAAAGGGCGGGATCTGACCAGACGTACCAGAGAGCTGTTCGACCGGCTGGATGATGAGATGTTTGCCGGGTTCAGCGCGGAAGAATGCGAACAGCTTTACGGATACCTTTGTCGGATGATCCAGAATCTTGCCAAGGAGGATCTGGGGGGTGCCGATATGATGATGCTGATGGCGAAAGAGCATGAGGTAATCGGACGACGCAGGAAGGGGGGACGGGAAGAATGATCAAACAGTTTGCACCCTGCGTGAAGAAATACTGGTGGGCGGTGCTGCTCAGCCCCGTGACCGTTATCATAGAAGTTTTGCTGGAGGTGCGTATCCCGATGCTGATGTCTCAGATCGTGGACACCGGCATCACCAATCAGGATCTGCGCTATGTGGTAAACACAGGCGTCCAGATGGTCGTGTTTGCGTTGTGTTCCCTGGTTGCGGGCGCACTTTCCGCCTGGTTTGCCTCCATCGCCGGCATGGGGCTCGGCGCGGGCCTGCGGGAGAGCATGTTCGGCCGTGTGCAGGATTTCGCGTTTTCCAATGTGGACCGTTTTTCCACCGCTTCGCTGGTCACGCGCCTGACGACAGACGTCAACCGCGTGCAGATGACCTTTATGATGCTCATTCGCGTGTGCGTGCGCGCTCCTGTGATGCTGGTGAGCGCCACTGTCCTCGCATGGCAGCTCAATGGAGAGCTGGTCACGGTATTCCTGATCGCCATCCCGGTATTGGGCGGGTTGCTTGCGCTGATTGCCACACGCGCGTTTCCCCGGTTCCAGGTCATGCTGGAGAAATTCGACGGGCTCAATGCCCGCGTGCAGGAAACGCTCATGGCAATCCGCGTGGTGAAGGCTTTTGTCCGCTCAAAATTTGAAAAGGAAAAGTTTGAAGTCACCAATGAAGACCTGAAGCGATCCAGCATTATGGCCGAAAAAATTCTCGTGTGGAACGGCCCGCTGATGACGCTTGCAATGAATGCCTGCATCGTCGCCATCGTCTGGTTCGGCGGAAAGCTGATCGCCTTCGGCTCCATGGAGACAGGCCAATTGATGAGCTTCATCAGCTATGTTACTCAGATTCTCATGTCCCTGATGATGATTACCAATACCTTCGTTATGATTGTGATGTCGAAAGCGTCCGCCAACCGGATCTGTGAGGTGCTCCGGGCGGAGCCGGATATTGGCGACGCGGCAGCGGACCCGGCGCTGACCGTGCCGGACGGTTCGATCGAGATGCGCCACGTTTCCTTCCGCTATCATCAGGATGCAGAGAAGCCGGTGCTCTCCGATATCAATCTGTCGATCCGCTCCGGCGAGACCATCGGCATCATCGGCGGTACGGGCAGCGCAAAATCGACGCTCGTCCAGATGATTCCGCGGCTGTATGAAGCGCAGGAGGGAGAGGTGCTCGTGGGCGGGCACAGTGTCACAGACTATACGCTCGATCACCTGCGCGGCGCGGTCGCCATGGTGCTGCAAAAAAATGTGCTCTTCTCCGGCACGATCCGGGAAAATTTGCTCTGGGGCAACCCGGAGGCGACGCAAGAGGAAATCATTGAGGCATGCAAGGCGGCGCAGGCGCACGATTTCATCATGTCCTTTCCGGATGGATACGAAACCAATCTCGGCCAGGGCGGCGTGAACGTATCCGGCGGGCAGAAGCAGCGGCTGTGCATTGCGCGCGCGCTGCTGAAGGATCCAAAAATTTTGATCCTTGATGACAGTACCTCCGCAGTTGATACGGCGACGGACAGTAAAATCCGCGAGGCGCTGCGTGCGCACCGCATAAATACGACCACATTGATCATCGCCCAGCGCGTAACTTCTGTGTGCGAAGCGGATCGCATCATCGTGCTCGATGACGGGAAGATCGACGATATCGGCACGCATGAGGAGCTTTTGGCCCGCAATCAGATTTACAGAGAGGTCTATCATTCGCAACAGGAAGGGGTGGCGTCCTAATGGCGGTCAATACTAAAGCGGGCGGAGGGCCGGGTGGCCCGATGCGCCACGGATTTCAAAAGCCGAAAAATGCAAAGCATACCCTAGGAAGGGTGCTGCAATACTTAGGCCGGCAGAAATGGGTGCTGTTGTTTGTTTTTTTCTGCGTGATCGTCAGCGCGGGCGCGAGCGTGGCGGGCACCTATTTCCTCAAGCCTTTGATCAATGAATATATCCTGCCGCTGATTGGCACCAATCCGTCGGCCGCCGATTGTCTGCCCCTTGCAAAGGCGCTGGCTGTGCTCGCCTGCATTTATCTGACCGGCGTTATCTGCACGTATCTGCAGATGCGGCTGATGATCAGTGTGGCGCAAACGACGCTGACGGATATCCGGCGCGACCTGTTCAACCACATGCAGGATCTGCCGATCTCGTTTTTCGACGCGCATACGCACGGCGAACTGATGAGCCGCTATACCAACGATGTGGATACCCTGCGCGAGGCGCTGAGCAACAGCGTTGTGCAGATGTTGTCCTCCGGGATCACGGTCGTCGGCACCTTCATCATGATGCTGGTGCTGAGCCCGGTGCTCACCCTTTTGATCGTTGCGATGCTGGTGGTCATGCTTCTGGTCATCAAGACGGTGGGCGGGAGGAGCTCCCGGTATTTCAAGCTGCAGCAGAAGGCGGTGGGCGAGGCCAATGGCTATATCGAGGAACTGATCGAGGGCCAGCGGGAGGTCAAGGTCTTC
>DAWDUP010000132.1:3419-4427 GCA_052346825.1 Candidatus Fimivicinus sp.
ATGCCTCCAAGGCCGGCTTTGCAGAGCGCAATGAAATCCTGCGCAAGGCCGCGACCAATGCCAACACCTATGCGAACGTCCTCATGCCCATCATGGGCAATCTCTCCTATGTCAACTACGCCTTGACCGCCTGCGTGGGTGCGGTGATGGTCATTGGCGGCAAGCTCGACCTCGGCACGATCGCGGCATTTTTGCAGTATACGCGCTCCTTCTCCCAGCCGATTACGCAGATATCCCAGCTCTTCAACGCCGTCCTGGCGGCGCTTGCGGGCGCGGAGCGAATTTTTGAGATCATCGATCTTGAACCTGAGCAGGATGAGGGCTATGTTACGCTCATCAATGCAAGGCAGAATGCGGACGGCGTATTGACGGAGTGCACAGAGCACACCGGCCTCTGGGCCTGGAAGCACCCACATGAGGACGGTACGATTACCTATGAGCGGTTAAAAGGCGACGTGCGCTTTTTCTACGTAACCTTCAGCTATGACGGCAGGAAGACTGTTCTCAAGGACATTTCGCTTTATGCAAAGCCTGGGCAGAAGCTTGCCTTCGTCGGCTCGACGGGCGCGGGCAAGACGACGATTACCAATTTGATCAATCGCTTCTATGAGGTGCCGGACGGCAAAATCCGCTATGACGGCATCAACATCCAGAAGATCAAAAAAGACGACCTGCGCCATTCCCTTGGCATGGTGCTGCAGGATACGCACCTTTTCACCGGCACGGTCTTCGACAATATTCGCTACGGCAAGCTCGATGCCACGCGCGAGGAGGTCGTTGCGGCAGCGAGGCTCGCAAACGCGGATTCCTTCATCACCCGGTTGCCGCAGGGCTACGATACAGTGCTGACCTCAGATGGCTCCAACCTCTCGCAGGGCCAGCGGCAGCTGCTCGCTATCGCACGCGCTGCGGTCGCGGACCCACCGGTGCTGATCCTCGACGAGGCCACCAGCTCCATTGATACGCGCACCGAGGCGCTTATCGAGAAGGGGATGGACCAGCTCATGG
>DAWDUP010000132.1:4437-6142 GCA_052346825.1 Candidatus Fimivicinus sp.
GGCTCATGGAGGGCCGCACAGTGTTCGTCATCGCGCACAGGCTTTCGACTGTACGCAATGCGGATGCGATCATGGTGCTCGAAAACGGCGAGATCATCGAGCGCGGCAGCCATGACGAGCTGATTGCGCAGAAGGGGAAATATTATCAGCTCTATACGGGGCAGTTTGAGCTGGATTAAAGCCGAATGGCTGAAAAATCCCGGACAGAGGCAGGCTGGCCTGCGGCTGTCCGGGATTGATTTTTTAAACCAATGCAAAATGATGTAAAATATTTACGATAAAGGATTTATCATATATAATTGACATGTGGCAAAGGCCGCCGGTGGCACTACCAAAGCGGTAGGCAGTTAGCGTCCTTTCTCCCATCGTGAACCAAATGGTTTCGCATAGGAGGGAGGTGGTGCGAATGGAGTACATCATCATTATTTTAACTTTGATTTTGCTGCTCATAATCGCGATAAAAAAAGACTAGCTGCCCCAGTCACCAACTTGTGCAGCTAGTCTAAGCAAGTCGGGACGCTAACCGCCGAAACGGGTAGTGCCATCGTTCGTCTTTATTATATTGTTGAAATTGACGTTTGTCAATACCTGTCAATCAAAAAGGACGGTTGCAGCGGGAAGATTGCAATAAAAAACAAATTGTTATAACAAGGCCCTGAATGTTTTTGTGCATTCAGAGCTGTTTATTTGTCCGTCGAAAGGATAGCACCCTCGGGCTCGGGTTCACGGTATTCTAAAATATCTCCAACGGAACAGTTAAAATAGCAACACAGCTTTGCAAGCGTATCCGTATCGATTTCCTGCAAATCGCGATGACACCAACGATTAATCACTTCAAACCGGCAGCCGATCGCTCTGGCCAGCGTATTCCGTTTCATACCGTGCAAGTCGAGGATTTCTTTTAATTTTACTTCAATTCTGCCATGTTCTTTTAAGGTAACGAGAGAACCTTCTGGAGTTGGAATTTTCTGATCCATAAGATTTCCTCTCCTTCCTTGCGATGATTATATAATAATATTATTAGGAACACTTGACAATCCGCATAATAATAGTTACTATAATAATAGTAATTAAATGCGCTACCTATTACGTGGATATGGTTTCTTTTCATCCGTTATTCCCAGTAGATAGTCCACACTTGTTTCATAATATTTTGCTAAGCGGATTAAAACATGAGTAGGAATATCATTTTCTCCTGTTTCATATTTTGAATAACCCGTTTGTGACATCTGTAAAACTTTTTCTGCGAACTCTGTTTGGTTCATATCTGTGTCTTCACGAAGATCTCTAATTCTTGGGTACATTATTATCACCACCTCCATAAATCATAAATAAGCTTTTTATTTTTGCTTATTATTAACCTGAAATAGGTTAATAATGAAGAAGGGGAGATAATTGATAAATGAAAATTTGTTGTTTTACTGGCCATCGAAAAATTCCAGAAAATGAACTTCCCAACCTGCAAAAGCGTTTGCAGAAGGCTGTTAAAGGCTTGTTGAAGCAGGGCGTGACCATATTTTACGCTGGTGGTGCATTGGGCTTCGATACGCTTGCGGCACAGGCTGTTTTGAACGCGCGGCGGTTCCATCCGCAGGTCAGGCTGATTCTTGCTTTGCCGTGCCATAATCAGGCCGCGCGGTGGAAGGAAGGGGACAGGCTTCTCTATGAATCGATCAAACAGCGGGCGGATGAAGTGGTATACGTA
>DAWDUP010000133.1:0-3224 GCA_052346825.1 Candidatus Fimivicinus sp.
TTTACAGTAGGCGAATGCCAGGGAACGGGGCTCCAGATGAGCCGTCTGATGACGGGGGACGATCGGGGAGAGCTGGATGTCGTCTTCTCCTTTGATCATATGGACAATCCAGGCAAGCAGCGCTTCCAGGACTACCGGTTCGACCTGCGCCCCATGGCGAAGAACCTGATGGAATGGCAGATGGAGTACGGAAACCATTGCTGGCCAACTGTCTTTTTTGAAAATCACGACCATCCGCGCATGGTCTCAAAAATCGATCCGAACGGCTCCTATCGCTGTGAAATTGCAAAACTGCTCGCCATGCTTCAGATGACCCTGAAGGGCACGCCTTTTATCTATCAGGGGCAAGAGCTGGGAATGACCAACACGCCGTTTTCTTCGATTGGCGAGCTGCGTGATGTGGAGAGTATCAATCTTTATCACAAGCTCGTCAGGGAGGGGAAGTCGGCCGCACAGGCGTTCCAGACCGTGCTCAGCGGCAGCCGGGATCATGCGCGCACACCAATGCAGTGGAGCGGCGCAGAGAATGCCGGATTTTCAAACGCTACGCCATGGATCCGGACCAATCCGGATTACAAAAAGATCAATGCGGCGGATCAAGCGCTTTCGGTCGATTCGATCCTTCATTTCTATCGTGCGCTGATTGCACTGCGCAAGGCAAATCCCGCGCTGATTTACGGAGATGTCATCCTCGTGCAGGCCAATCCGAAGGACCTGCTCTGCTACTACAGACGGCTGGACGGAAAACGCTTTTATGCGGAGATGAACCTGACCGGCAGAACTGTGAAAAACGTGAATACCGGGCTGCGCGGAGAGCTGCTGTTTTCCAACTATTCGACACGGCGCGAAGGAGCGGTGATGCGCCCATATGAAGCGAATCTCTATTCTGATTGAGCGCAGGAAGGATTGATCTTTTGAAGAAAAGGTGATTTCAGGATCCACCAGTCCGGCTTTGGCCGGCTGGGCAAGGCGATAGAGGAGCTGGGATCATCCAGAACAAGCAGAGGGTTGAAACAAACGGTATCCTCAATTCGTCAGGAAGAAAAGATTTTGCCACGTTGTCGGCCCTTGTCTTTTTCCCGGGATGGGTGTATAATCGCAACGAGAAAGAAATCATTTGGAGGTCGTTGAATTTGGGAAACGTTACAATCACCAATCATCCGCTCATCCAGCACAAGCTTACCCTTCTGCGCGATAAAAACACAGGTTCCAAGGAATTCCGTGCGCTGGTCAGCGAGATTGCCATGCTGATGTGTTATGAGGCAACCCGTGATCTGCCGCTCAAAGAGGTAGAGATCGAAACGCCCATCAGTGTAGCAAAAACGCGCGTTATCTCCGGTAAAAAATTGGCCTTCGTTCCGATTCTGCGCGCAGGTCTCGGCATGGTGGATGGCGTGCTGGCGCTGGTTCCCTCTGCGCGTGTGGGCCATATCGGGCTTTACCGTGATCCCGACACGCTTCAGCCTGTAGAATATTACTGCAAGCTGCCTGCCGATATCGAAGAGCGCGAGGTCATCGTCCTTGATCCGATGCTCGCAACCGGCGGCTCTGCGATCGACGCGATTAGTCAGATTAAAAAGCGCGGCCCCAAAACGATCAAGTTCATGGGCATTATTGCCGCACCCGAAGGGCTTGACGCGCTGTGTAAGGCTCATCCGGATGTTGATATCTTCTGCGCAGCGCTCGATGAAAAACTCAACGACCATGGCTATATTCTTCCCGGCCTCGGCGATGCAGGAGACCGTATTTTCGGTACAAAATAACATTACTTTATTAGGAAACGATAGCGCAGGATACTTGCTGTCCTGCGCTATTAATATGTTCAAGCAGGAAGTTTGAAAGATATATCTTGCAAATCTTTAGCGAAAGGATGATCATAAGCATGATTCACATACGTGGGCCCATCCTGCCGGACCGGCTAATTTCAGAACAGAATATGGAAGCCGTCCTGCAGCACGCAGTAGAAGAGGAAACGGATCTTTCCGGGCTTTTCTTTGCGAACGGTACAGCGCCTCAAGAGATGCGTGTGGTCTCGATCAAGGAATGCCGCTTTTCCGGCTGTCGCTTCAATGGCTGCAAAGGGAATCAGCTTTACTTCCTGAACATTCAATTTGAAAGTTGTGATTTTTCCAGTGCGATCTTTGATCGCTGCCTGTTCCGCCGCGTCCGATTTGTGAACTGCAAATTGTTCGGTACCATTTTTACGGACACCTCTTTTGAGCAATGTATTTTTGAAAATAGCCCGAGCAGGCTGCTGTCCCTTTCGCGTGCACGGTGTAAGGAAGTGCTGTTTTCCGGTTGCGACCTGTCCAATGCCAATCTGCAGGAGAGCAAGCTTACGAAAACCTATTTTGAGAGTTGCAGGTTCCGCAGCGCAGAGCTGCTGCATACGCCGCTGAAGGAAATTGACTTCACCTCGGACGATCTGGAGGGCGTCAGCGTCACGATTCCCGAGCTACGCGGCGCAATTGTAACGATGGAACAGGCCTGTGATCTTGCGAAGCTGCTCGGGATTGTGATTCAATAAAGGGGAGATGATCATGGAGATTCTGAAGGGAAAATACCGGCACTTCAAGGGAAAGGAATACCGGGTGCTCGGCGTGGCAACACATTCGGAGACAGGGGTGCCAATGGTGGTATACCAAGCGCTGTACGGCGATCATGCGCTCTGGGTGCGTCCGGCTGAAATGTGGTTTCAGGCTGTGGAATATCATGGACGGGAGATTGGGCGCTTCACCTATCTTGGAGAGGAGGAAGAAGGATGAATCTTCAGATTTTCGGCAAGCCGAAATGCTTTGATACCAAAAAGGCAGAGCGCTTTTTCAAGGAGCGGGGAATCAAATTTCAATCGGTCGATCTGGTCAAATACGGCATGAGCAAGGGGGAATTCGAGCGCGTAAAAACATCCGTTGGTGGTCTCGAAAAGCTGATTGATCCTGATTCAAGGGACCAGGATGCTCTTTTGCTGCGCTATCTGGCCGAAGATGACACGAAGCAGGAAAAACTGCTCGCAAACCAGAAGCTCATCAAAACGCCCATTGTGCGCGATGGAAAAAGAGCGACTGTCGGCTATTGCCCGGAAATATGGCAGCGTTGGATCGAAGCAGAAAAATGACAACACTGTGCGCAGCGAAATTTGGGCAACGGTAATGCCTCGCGCAAAATTAAATCAATCCCCAAACAGAAAAAATCCTCCGCCCGGACCGGTTGTTCATCCGAAAGGG
>DAWDUP010000133.1:3234-6084 GCA_052346825.1 Candidatus Fimivicinus sp.
AAGGATTCTTCTCTGATGAGTCAGATTGTTATGATTGCTTTATGGCGGTTTTCTTCCGGATGATTACCAGAATAGCGCCTGCTCCGGCGGCAATCGCCAGCAACGCAGCCACTGAAACGGCAGTGTCGCCTGTGCCGGGATTTTCAATGTCGTCTGTAGTTTCCCCGCCCTGATTGTCACCACCTTCATCCGGGAAGGGGTAGGTGTCTTCCTGACCGGATCCGGAACCGTTTCCACTTCCGGGTTTAGACGGTTCTGTTTCCTGCGGGGCAAGTAACCCAATCACGAGAGATGTCAGGGCATCCTTTTCACTCAGAGCATTTAAAACCTCCTGAATGACTGGAAGGAAATCCCCGATCCCGTCGATTGTTCCAAGCAGCCGTTCGACTTCAGCGCGGTTCTGGGAAAGTGTGCGCTCCACATAGCGGAGCAATTCCACAAATACGGCGGGTTGGTCGGCCTTGACAGCATATTTCTGCGCATAGCCCGCGCCCGCCGTGGGAACCACCGCCAGGCTGCCAAGGGAGGAGAAGTGACCCCAATCGATCTCCGGCAGTACAAGCGAAACCGTCTGACCGTTTATATCCAGATTCTTCAAAGCGTCTGCCGCCAGCCCAAAGAGGCTATCTAGGCTCAGATAGGGGGAAACCATATCCTCCAGCCCGAAACCGATTGAGCGGGCAACTGTGCGTACGGCTTCAAAAACAGTGTCGGATTCATCAATCAGGTTCGGAAGCTTCGCAGTGAATGTATCCACGGGCTTCTCCAGGAAGCGGTCGATCAGGGGCAGAAGGGGAGAGAGCGCCAGCTTCAGATAGGCGTCATACTGTCCTGTTGCATCAATGGCCTGCTTCGTCTGTGCGGTATATTCGACGCTCGTCAACGCATCTGTAATGCCGAATGCATCATAGATCGGTATGAATAGCGTTTCATACAGGCCGTAGCGGTAATTCCCGTCTTTGTCCGTTTTATTATCAAATGTAATGTCCACGCCGACGAGATCCAGAATTTTCGTTCCGAAAAGGAGCTTTGTCACAGGGCGCAGTCCGGCGATGACCGCATCGATAAAGCCCTCTAGATCCCCATCGGAGAAGCCCCAATTCACCTTGGAAAGGTCCGCGTCCTGCCAGGTCAGGCCCGCTGCAGAGAGCGCGGCTTTTGCCTGCGCGTATCGTTCCTCTGTCAGCTGTTCCGCAGTACCGGACGGTACCAATGCAGTGCCGATGATCTGGTGGACAAGTGATTGTACAAAGCCCGGCAGGCCTGCAATCGCCCCGTCAATCACCGAATCGAGCTGCGTATAAATCGCGGCGAGCGCTTGACCCACCATCGCGTTGGTCGCGAACTGATTCTTTGCAAAGGGCTTGAGTCCGCCCGCCTGATCTATGGCGGGAATCAGCATTTTAAGCGCCTGATCCAGCAATGCGTCGCTCTGTCCGAGCGCTTCCAGCGTTTGCTGCCGCGTGATGCCGGATGGATAAGCGATCGAACCCGGTGTAAAAGGCTTTTCTACCGGTTTTACGCCGGGGGACTGCGTCTGCAGCGCCTGGTTCCGAATGATCTGCAATGCCTTTGAGAACGGACGAGCCTCGCCCTCCAGTACAGCGACCGGCTGGGTCAGATCCGCAAGCAGCTTTTTTTGAAGCGTATTAAGCTGATCATATGCGGAAATGGATGCCTTAACTGCATCGATACCGCCGCCTCCATTCAGAAAGCTCGGATAGGCAGAAAGCAGTTCCTGAGCGACCGATACGGCCTGGGTTTGTTCTTCAGTAAGGCCGACGGCTGAGAGCTCACTCCAGAACCGCTTCGCCTCATCTTTCTTTTTCGCCGATTCATACTGCGCGTCATTTTCCTCTGGGAGTTGAGCGCGGAAGGGATTCTGCTGCAGATCGGCGGTCAGATTAAGCACCGCCAGTTGATTGAGCACCGCAAAATTTTGATTGGCGTCCCAATAGTCACCCTTCTGGTCGATAATGCCGAGATAGTCCCGGATCATTTGTTCCGCTTCCTGATAGGAAGTGTTGAGCGCTGCAAGCGCAGCCTTCGTAGCATCCTGCGTGAAATCTGAGGACGCGGTGAGCTTTACGCCCCCCACCTCGCTCTGTCCCATAATCTGCCGATAGAGCGCTGCGGCGTTGCGTTGCTGTTCGGTGGGATTTCCGATCAGCTTCGGGATATTGACGGGATAATTCGGGAACCATCCGCCTGTTGCCTGTACATGCGCGCGGGCCAGACGATACATTTTCAATACGTTTTCCACCCCGACGGCATCCTTCTCTTCATCGCTGGCAGCCTTGTAATCATTGGCGAGCGCAGCGCCCAGCTCGTCGGAAAGATCGCCAGTGTAAGCTGCAATGCGGTCTGTAAGGGACTCTCCCTGTGCAAACGCTGTCAGCGAAAGGGAGAAAGTAGAGAATGCGAGGAGTATTGCAAGCGCGGCCGCAAGCAGTTTGTTTGTTTTTTGCAAGGTTCTTCCTCCTGTAAATATGTCTTTTCATGGATTCAAATCATTGCGTCTGTAAACAAAGCTGTCTGCTGTGGCACCTCCTGTTTTATAATAAAGACCGTCCTGGAAAGGCCATTTACAGCCCTCAGAACGGTCTTATCCTATCATATTTGTATAATTGGGTCAAATAATGCAGAAAAAATTTATAGTATATTCATACAATTGGAGCGTTTTTCCAGAGAGAAAAAATATTATTTGTTATGCTCCAGCTCTGTTTCGATCTCTGCGATCGTTTGATCCATCCTTTTCAGGTCGTCCTTTTCCATCTGAAGCGTTTCTTTTGCTTCAAACGTGCTGTCCACAGCACGGTCGCGAATTACCTCCATGATCTTGCGATGCTC
>DAWDUP010000134.1:0-2822 GCA_052346825.1 Candidatus Fimivicinus sp.
ATACCCACCCTTGCGTTTTCCCTTCAGGATTTCAAGCGCTTCGGGCTCGTAGCCAGGAGAGATCACGCCATCGGACACTTCGCGGGCAATGAGCTTCGCCGTGGGTACGTCGCAGGTTTCCGACAGGGCGATCCAGTCGCCGTAGGAGGACATCCGATCCGCGCCGCGTGCACGCGCATAGGCGTTGGCAAGGGGCGAAAGCTCCAGATCGTCTACAAAATAAATTTTCTTTAGCGTATCGCTTAAAGGCAGGCCGACCGCCGCGCCCGCCGGGCTGACATGCTTGAAGGAGGCAGCGCTGGGAAGATTTGTCGCCTCCTTCAGCTCGCAGACCAGCTGCCAGCTATTGAATGCGTCGAGAAAATTGATATAGCCCGGTTTGCCGTTTAAAACTTCGATCGGCAGGTCCCCACCGTCCTTCATAAAAATACGAGACGGCTTCTGATTGGGATTGCAGCCGTATTTGAGCAAGAGCTCATTCGCCATGATGATGACCATCCTTTCAAAAGTGTTTCAAAGAAAACGCTCTGCCTTTCTTTGAAGCCTATAACCATCCTTTTCCTGCGATAAAACTTCCTGTTAACTATTTTTATTGACCACACGGGTCTCTTCCGAGCCGTCCGTAAGATCGATAAACCGTACAAAAAGCGAAACTTTATTTGCCTCGTTAAGATGATCCCATACAAGTTTTGTAAAAGAATCGATATCCCCTTCGATCATTACGTTTTCAGGCTCTCCCTCAAAGGATGGAACCGGATCGCCATCGCCGAGGTAGGTATGGATAAAATGCCCCTCTCCCGCTACTGGCTGGGGATATTCATAAAAAAAGCGCTGAACGGAATCCGCATTGCCATTCGCGCTTTTCAGGATGGAAAGGCGGTAGCTGCCATCCTTATGCACAAGGCCGGAAATGCGCGGGGTCAAAATCGGCGGGTCGGGCTCAAAGGTGCGCATACGCAATGCCTCTTCAAACGTTTTTTCCGCCGCCAGAAATTCATAGATCGTGTCGGTCTGGTCGCCGTTGGTCACGATGGTCGTCCTGCCCAGCTTGCGTACCGGCCAATAGATGACGAGGCTCGGATCCTTGAGCTTGGCCGGATCAAAGGCTTCCGTCCGAAGCCCTTCCTCCTCCTCTACAAAAATGCGGTTTCGGCTGTTTTCGCTGCGGCCCATGATGAAATAGGCAATAACCGCCTTTGTGCCGTCCGCACTTTTTCCGAGCACGATTCCGCGGCCTGGATAGGTGTTGGCGCGCAAAACCGCGCCGAGATCCTGAATCTGCATCGCGTTTCCTTCTTTCTCTGTTATCTGCTGTCTGAAGTCCGGAGTCTGGTTTCCCACTGGACGCACTGCTCTTCCACCGCGCGCGGCAAGAGATGCCACTCTGCCTGCTCCATGACACGGCGCTGCAAAATCTCCGGTGTATCTCCGTCCTTCACCTCGACCGCCTTCTGCATGAGGATGCGCCCGCCGTCCGGGATTTCATTGACCAGGTGGACAGTCGCGCCCGTCACCTTCACGCCGCGTTCCAGCGCCGCCTCATGCACGCGCAGGCCGTAATAGCCCTTGCCGCAGAAGGAAGGGATGAGCGCAGGATGAATATTGATGATGCGATCGCGGTACGCATGGATGACCGTGGGGCCGAGGATGGACAGAAAGCCTGCCAGAACGACAAGCTGTGCGCCACATTCCTGCAGGGATGCAAGGATCGCCGCGTCATACGCCGCCAAATCAGCAAAGGACTTTCTGGAGATCACAACACCTTCGATCCCCGCGTTCGCCGCGCGAGTGAGCGCATATGCGTCCGGCCGGCTGGCAATTACGCGCACAAATTCACCGTGCGGGATTTCCCCGCGCGCTTTCGCGTCGAGCAGCGCCTGCAGATTCGTGCCGCCGCCGGATACAAGTACCGCGATCCTCAGCATAGGTCAATCCCCTTCTCGCCCTCGCGCACTTCGCCCAGGATGCAGGCTTCCTCGCCGTTTTCCTTCAGAATACGAACGGCCTCGTCCGCCTTGTCCGCTGCGACCGCAACGCACAGGCCAACACCCATATTGAAGGTATTATACATATCGTGCTCAGAGATACCTTCGCCCTGGATCACCTTGAAGATCGGGCGCACCGGAACCTTCGCCTTTTCAACCGCCGCACACAGGCCCTCAGGCAGCATCCGTGGGATATTCTCATAGAAGCCGCCGCCCGTGATATGGGAGACACCATGGACATCCACCTGCTCCATCAGGGCCAGCAAAGGCTTTACATAAATGCGCGTAGGCGTGAGAAGCTCCTCGCCCAGCGTTTTGCCGAATTCATACATATAGAGATCCAGCCGCTCGGGAGTGATATTGAAGACCTTGCGCACAAGCGAAAAGCCATTGGAATGCACGCCGGAGGAGGCTACGCCGATGAGCGCGTCCCCTGCTTTCATATTGCTGCCGTCGATAAGCTTTGCCTTATCGGCCATACCGACGCAAAAGCCCGCCAAGTCGTACTCCTCCTTCGGATAAAAGCCCGGCATCTCCGCTGTTTCGCCGCCAATGAGCGCACAGCCCGCCTGCACACAGCCTTCGGCCACGCCGGAGACGATCTGTGCCACGCGCTCGGGAACATTCTTGCCCACCGCCACATAGTCGAGAAAAAAAAGTGGTTTTGCCCCTGCACAGGCCACGTCGTTTGCGCACATGGCCACACAGTCGATGCCTACGGTATCATGCTTGTCCATCATAAAAGCGAGCTTGAGCTTTGTGCCAACGCCATCCGTCCCAGAGACGAGCACCGGCTCCTTCATACCGGCCAGATCTGGCTGAAACAGGCCGCCAAAA
>DAWDUP010000134.1:2832-6053 GCA_052346825.1 Candidatus Fimivicinus sp.
GCCTCGCGGTAGCTGTCGGAATAACTATCCATAAAATGAACCCATCCTTTCTTTATGAAGAAACCCCGCTATGCCTCACTTTTTCTGCTTGACAAGAGAATCGAGCTTTTTGCTGAATTTATCCTCCGGCTGCTCTTGCGGTACGTCAATTGGATAATTCCCGGTAAAGCAGGCATCACAAAAGCCGGAGGTAGAACTGCTTGCAATTTTGCGCAGGCTCTCAAGGCTCAGATAGCCCAGAGAATCCGCGCCGATCTGCTTGCAGATTTCATCGATGCTCATCCGGCAGGCGATCAGGTATTCGCGCGAGCTGATATCCGTGCCGAAATAGCAGGGATGCAGAAACGGCGGGGAAGAAATCCGCATGTGAACTTCCTTCGCACCGGCCTTGCGCAGCAGCTCGATAATATGCGCGCTGGTCGTGCCGCGGACAATAGAGTCATCAACCAGCACCACGCGCTTGCCCTCAACCGCCGCCTGCAGGGGGTTGAGCTTGATGCGTACGCTGCGCTCGCGCTGCTCCTGTGAATCCTGGATGAAGGTGCGCCCCACATAGCGGTTTTTGATAAAGCACATGCCATAGGGGATGCCGGACTCATTGGCATAGCCGATTGCCGCATCTAATCCGGAATCAGGGACTCCTGCGACGATATCCGCTTTTACCGGAAATTCGCGGGCCAGATATTTGCCCGCACGCTGGCGTGCGAGATGCACGCTTGCATGATCAATCACAGAATCGGGGCGGGCAAAATAGACATGCTCAAAAATGCACAGTGAGCTCTTCTGCCCGCAATGGTCGCGAATGCTGCGGATACCATTTTCATCCGCAACCACGATCTCGCCCGGCTCGATATCGCGGACAAATTCGGCGCCGAGGCTGTCAAGCGCGCAGGTCTCGGAGGCGAAAATATAGCTGTCCTCCAGCTTGCCGATGCACAGAGGGCGGAAGCCCTGCGGGTCGCGCACTGCGATCATCTTACGCGGAGACATCAGCACGAAAGAGTACGCGCCCTCGATCTGCGACATCGCGCGGTTGATGGCCTGCTCCACACTGCCCGCCTCCAACCGCGCGCGGGCGATCAGCAGCGCAATTAGCTCCGCATCACTGTCGGTCTGGAAGATCGCGCCCTGCTTCTCCAGAGGCTCACGTAGAGCGTGCGTATTGACGAGGCTGCCGTTATTTGCGATCGAAATCGTTCCCTTTGCATAGCGCATGACAAGGGGTTGGGAATTCGCCCGCTCCGACATCCCTCCGGGTGAATAGCGCACATGGCCGATGCAGATATCTCCGCCGCCATCCTTTGAGAGCTTTTGGAGCGTGTCCGCGTCAAAAACGTCCGGCACAATACCAAGATCGCAGTGATAGTCGACCACGCCCCCCCGGTTAATTGCGATCCCACAGCTAATCTGCCCCCTGTGCTGCAGGGCATACAGGGCGAGATAGGTTAAATGGACGGCGTCGAAATTGTTTTTATTATAAATACCAAAAACACCGCATTCTTCATGGGGCTTATCAAACATTACAGTTCCTCCTGAATGATCGAATAAATGCTCAAGAAATTTACAGCGCAGCCGCCTTCAGCTGCAGCGCCGCATCTTTTTCCAGCACCTTTTGGGCCATGTCCTCCTTCATCTGGGACAGCTTTTGAGAAAGACCTTCGTCGGAAAGCGCAAGCATCTGCACAGCGAGAATCGCCGCATTTTCCGCGCCGTCAATCGCCACAGTGGCTACCGGGATACCGGACGGCATCTGCACCGTGGCAAGCAGGGCGTCCAGGCCGTCAAGCGTAGCGGACTTTACCGGGATGCCGATGACCGGCAGCGTCGTGTGCGCCGCCAGCACGCCGCCGAGATGGGCCGCCTTGCCAGCCGCCGCGATGATTACGCCGAAGCCGTTTTCCTTCGCCTTGGATGCAAAATCAGCCGCCGCCGCAGGGGTACGGTGCGCGCTCATGACGTGCGTTTCAACCTCTACACCAAAATACCTAAGCTTTTTAATCGCCCCGCTCACGATCGGCAGATCGCTGTCGCTTCCCATAATCACTGCTACCTTTTTCATGACTCTTTCAGCACTCCTTCTTCATTCCAAAAAAATAAAATAGCTGCCGCGCAGAGCGCCACAGCTTTTTCTATTCCTTATCTTCTCTTGCCGGACGGCATGCGGGCGCACCGGGTCCCAGTGCAGAAGACGAAGACGCATCCAATCAGCATCAGCGGCATGCCTGTCCCGTTCATACCGACCTCTCCATTCCGAGTGATTTGTATTATTTATTCTATGGCAACAGTAAAAAAAATTCAAGTCAATCCGACTGTAAAAAAGTTTTTCTACATATATATTGAGGAAACCAGATGGCACATTTGCTGATTTTGTATATAATGACAACCTTATCTAACAGAAAGGAGCGAATTGATTTTATGAAACGATTTTTTTTGATTGCGCCCTGCCTTTTAATCCTGCTCAGCCTTCTGCTCTGTGCCTGCACGGACGCTGAATTTCTGACGGAGGAAATATTCCTGAACCGATTCAACGCGCTCGATGAAACGCAGCAGCTAAAAGCAGAGGACGCTCTCGCAAAAGAAGAGGACGCTTTTATCGGGCACTCCTATTTCCTCTCTCCCAAGGGAGACGAAACCTATCTGCTCAGCTTATATATCGACAAAGAAACGGCAGAGCTAAAATCCTGTTCCCTGCTATATGCGCGGCTGGAAGATGAGGAAAGCGACACCTACTTTGCCGCACTCGTTTCCCGAACGGCGCAGGCCTTCACCGGGTATAGCGCACCGGACTGTGAAGACGCGCTAAAAAAGGCCGAAATCATTGGCGCTGCAAAAGCGGACTCGGATGACAGCCAAACCCTGGAATGGAACGGCTTCCGGATCAAGAAAGAGACGATTTCTCTGGGTCAAAAAATGACCATTGAAACGCTACAGAAAGAGCAGGCTTCCGAATCAGAAAGCATCCAGGAAACGCAATCGCCTTCCACAGAAGGCAAATCCATTTTAACGGAAAGCAACATACAAACGCTGCCCCAGACGGTAACGGAATAAACATTTCTCCTGAAAAAGGAAGCAAAAAGGAGTATCAATTTGTCGAAAAAGGGCTATTGTTTCATCAAAATGCACAAGAACTATTTCGTAAAATTTCTGCACTACGCTTGCCTTTTTGATCGCCTTGACAAGCGAAGAAGAAATTGGACCGCGCTCAGGCCGCGCGGGCCCTC
>DAWDUP010000135.1:0-3795 GCA_052346825.1 Candidatus Fimivicinus sp.
TTCTGTTGTCAAGACCATCAAAAAAGGCAAGCGTAACGGGGAAATTTTACGAAATTATTCTCGTGCATTTTGACAAAACGATATCCCTTTTTCGACAGGCTTGGAAGGCTGCGCGGGCAGCCTCTTTTTTATTTCTGATATCCTGCGATTTGCCCTAATTCCGTCGAGAACTGTAGAAATAAAAAAAATGCTGTACAAAAGGTAATTATTTGTATTATACTATATCATGGTTAAAAATCGGTTAAAATTTGATTAGTCTCCGATGAAAACAATGGATATCCCTCCTAAAGCTTCAAGCGGGATTTTTCTCCCCGCCTGTTTCTATATAAAGGTTTTGTATCGAAAAAGCAAAAAGGAGAACCCATATGACAATTGATTTGTCCACATTTTTGAGCCAGCTCATTTCCAACCCTGCGCTGCTCATCACCTTTGTCCTGACCCTAGGCGTTATCCTTGTCAACGGCTGGACCGATGCGCCCAACGCAATTGCAACCTGCGTGTCCACCCGGGCGATCAAGCCCCGCTCTGCAATCCTGATGGCCGCCATATGCAATTTTCTCGGTGTTCTCGTCATGACCAAGATCAATGCAACCGTTGCGGAGACTATTTCTAACATGGTCGATTTTGGCGGCGATGCACACGAAGCACTCATTGCTCTGTGTGCGGCTCTCTTCGCTATCGTTATCTGGGCCACTGCCGCATGGGTATTCGGTATTCCCACCAGCGAGAGTCACGCGCTCATTGCGGGCGTATCCGGCGCGGCGATCGCCATGCAGGGCGGGCTCAAGGGGATCAACGGTGGCGAATGGATCAAGGTCATCTACGGTCTCGTCCTCTCCACCGTGCTTGGATTTATCGCCGGTTTTATCATTGTAAGAATTCTGGAAGCTCTGTGTCGAAACATGGACCGCCGCAAAACGAATCGCTTTTTTAAAAAAGCACAGGTCGCGGGCGGTGCCGCCATGGCCTTTATGCATGGCGCGCAGGACGGCCAAAAATTTATGGGCATCTGTATGCTCGGCATCGCCCTGGCACAAGGGCAGGGGCAGGCGGAAAATTTTGTCATCCCCATGTGGCTGATGGTGGTCTGCTCCCTTGTTATGGCCTTTGGCACTTCAATCGGCGGCTACCGGATCATCAAGGCGGTCGGTATGGATATGGTAAAACTCGAGTCTTATCAGGGCTTTTCCGCGGACCTTGCAGGCGCCCTTTGCCTGCTGCTGTCGTCCCTTACCGGAATCCCTGTCAGTACCACACACACAAAAACCACCGCTATCATGGGCGTTGGCGCCTCCAAGCGCCTTTCCTCCGTTAACTGGGGCGTTGTCAAAGAAATGGTGCTCGCATGGGTGCTGACCTTCCCGGGTTGCGGCTTTATCGGTTATCTGATGGCAAAGCTGTTTATGATGATTTTTTAAAGACAAACGGAATATAGATAACAGAAAGGAAATCACCAGTTATGGTCAAAAAAAGAGAGTACAATTATTTTGATGCATTTGTGCGTATGTCCGATTATGCCTGCCAGGGCGCAGAGATGCTCCATGAAACCCTGCGCACCTTTGATCCCTATACGCTGCCGAAAAAGCTCGATGAAATCCATAAAATCGAGCATGAGGCAGATATCTGCAAGCATGAGATGATGAATAAGCTGACCGTCGAATTCATCGCCCCGATCGAACGTGAGGATATCATCAACCTTGCGCAGGAGATCGACGATGTGGTCGACGCTGTCGAAGACGTCCTGATGCGCATCTATATGTACAATATCAGATCTATCCGCGCTGAAGCGCTAGAATTTACCGAAGTCATCGTCAACTGCTGCAAAACGCTCAAGGTGGCTCTGCAGGAGCTTCATAATTTCAAAAAATCCGACACGATCCACAGTAAAATCGTCGAGGCCAACCATGCAGAAGAGGTGGGCGACAAGCTCTATCTGGATGCCGTTCACAGCCTATATCTGGAGGAGAAGGATCCCATCGTTGTCATGGCCTGGACCGAGACGCTCGACCGTCTCGAAAAATGCTGCGACAACTGCGAAGACGTTGCCAACGTCATTGAAAGCGTCATCATGAAAAACACCTGATTCCGCCCTCAAAAAGGATTGGCTTCGTATGAAGAACGCGAAAAAATGCCGGCCGGCGGACTCACTAACGCAGGAAACCGGAAGCTCTTCGCCTGCGTGCGCAGGCGCCTGTAACGACGAGGGGGAACAGCACTGCTCGGCTGTGCTGGGAAGGCCGCCTATATCGAGCCGGGTGTTTCCTGTGACTACGGCTGCAATAGTTATTGTAGGCGGCAATGTCTGGATCAGTGGCAGCGCAGGCATCCATCCCTGCGCAGCGATCGGAGACAGTGCTGTGATCGCCTCCGGCTCCGTTGTTACCAAATCTACCCCTGCCAATGCGGTGGTGGAAGAAAATTCAGCCCGTGTGCTGCGCATGCTGGAGCAAAAGATATGAAATGAATCGTGAAAAGCTGTTTGGCGGAAGGATGCAAGCCGATACTCTTTCGCTCAAGCAGCCTTATTATTTCAACTGTTGAGAAAGGATGGGGAAGATGTCCGTTCAATTTCGAGAGGCCATCCCAAGCGATTTGGAGGGCCTTTTGGCGCTATATACACAGCTCAACGACAATACAATGCCTGCAATCAATGAGCGCGTATTGACCGTCTGGCGGCGCCTGCTCCGGCAGGAGCATATCCATACGCTGGTCGCAGAGGAAGAGGGGCGGCTGCTCTCCACCGTGAGCGTGACCGTGATCGACAGCCTCACGCACGGGCAACGTCCATATGCGCTGGTTGAATATGTGGTAACAGACCGGGAACACCGCGGCTGCGGGCTTGCGTTTTCACTCCTGGAGCTTGCCAAACAGATCGCCGGAGAGGCAGGGTGCTATAAGATCATGCTTGTCACCGGACACGATGAGCCGGAGGTCCACCGCTTATATCAGCGTGCGGGATACCGCTCTGAGGGAAAAACGGCATACACTCAATCTCTTTGATCTGAGACGTAAAAGGAGAGGAATTGTGATGAAGAAAAGGGCAAAAATCATTCTGGTATCCGTTCTTACGGCCGTGCTCGTGCTGACAATCGTCGGGTTCACCATCTTTCACATTCTGACCAATCCCAAGGTAGAGGCCAAGCCCACACTCAGCAGCAGCCAATCCGCTGCGGTCAGTGAGAAAGACAAGCCCTTGTATATCGCGCACCGTGGTTTTTCTGCCGTCGCACCAGAAAACTCGATTCCCGCTCTGACAAAGGCCGGCGAGGCCGGCTTCTGGGGCGCAGAATTTGACATCCAGCGCACGAAGGACGGCGTTTGGGTGCTCTCCCACGACGCGAATATCAAGCGGATGACCGATGGCTACGGCGATATACACAAGATGATGTATAGAAAGCTGCAGGCGTATTCCTATGACAACGGTGCAAATTTCAGCGACTATCCAGGCCTAAAAATCGCAACACTTTCGCAGGCGCTCGACGCATGCATCCGATACAATATGACGCCCTGTGTGGAAATCAAAAAGGAAAACGGCCTGGAAGGCATCGATACGGTTATTGAAATACTCCGTGGAAAAGGGCTCGCGAAAAACTGTGTGATTCTCTCCTTCAGCTACGAACAGCTCGAAAAGGTGCACGCCCTCGCGCCTGAAATCCACCTGTGGTACCTGTCCGATGAGATCACAGACGATGCGCTCCAAAAATGCAATGCGATTGGCGCCGGCCTCGATTTCAAGCTGAGCGACAAACAGAATACCGACGAGCGGCTGAAGGCACTGCAGGAAAGCGGCGTGGA
>DAWDUP010000135.1:3805-4314 GCA_052346825.1 Candidatus Fimivicinus sp.
CCGGGACGTGGACCATTGATACAATGCAAGCGCATGACAAGGCCTATCAGTGGGGAATCCGCTATATCACGACAAATACGATTACACCCTCGTAAGCTGGCGTACATTCTGAAAAAATGGTATACTAAAGGACAGGCATCTTGCCGCTCCTTTTCGTGTGTTTCGTATCATTCCATTCGGGAGGTAATCGCATTGCAGGCTTTCGGAATCCGGGAGGGCACACTGAAGCCTTTAAAAAATAACGGTTGGGATAAGGATACTCCCGGCCTTTTCCTTGTCTGTGACAATATTGAGCTTTTAAAGCTGCAAAGCAGCTTTTGTTTCGACGAGGGAACGATTGAGGACTGCCTAACCATCGACGACTATGCCCGCTTTGAAAGCTTTGAAACCTATGATTTTATCACGATCAACTACTTTTTCTATGAAGGTGAAAAGCTGATCTTTGAGGAAATCGACCTGTATATCGGAGAGGATTACCTGGTATTAATCCTCAATAACGAAGCAATCCG
>DAWDUP010000135.1:4324-6028 GCA_052346825.1 Candidatus Fimivicinus sp.
GCAATCCGTACAGAACTGCTCGCCTATTTGCAAAAGCGAACGCAGAGGCCGCGTAAGGCCACGCACAATTACCTTTATTATCTGATATTTGATTTTATTCTAGATAAGATGTTTCAAACGCTGGAGGCTCTGGAGGATCAGCTCGAGGATCTGGAGATGGATATTCTCGTCTATGCGGCTAAGGAGAAATTCGACCGGATCATCGAACTGAAGGCGCAGGTAAATCTCGTAAAAAAATATATTCGTCCGCTGATCTATCTGGGTGATGCGTTCCATATGAACGAAAATAAATTTATCCGCCGCGGGAACGAAAAATATTTCTCCGGCATCGGCACGCGCTTTAAAAAGCTGTATGATTTTGTCGCCAGCCTCGGGGATCTGGTCTCCCAGATTCAGAATTCCTACGACAGCGCCGTTTCCATGCGGGAGAGTGAAACGAGCGAAAAGCTCACCCTGCTCGCCGGTATGGTCGCACCGCTCACCGTGATCACGGGCATCTACGGGATGAATTTTGCCTTTATGCCGGAGCTGCATTGGAAATGGTCTTATCCAGCTGTCCTGGGTGCAATGGTGATAATCGAGATCATTTTTTACATTCGCCTCCGAAAGCGAAAAAAGTAGATAAAACGGACGCCGCACGCGATTGCGGCGTCCGTTTCTGCTTTATAAAATCCGCTTCCTCACACCGCCAGCCGACAGTCCCAAAGCAGTGTTTCAAAGGCCGCTCCAGATGCGCCTGAGCGCAAACGGTGGCTTTACGCATATGAAAAAATTCCAGTCAATCCAGGGAGACTGATATACATAAAAGAGGATGAACGCAAACAGCGTCCATCCTCAGCCTGATGGCACCCCCAGTAGGAATCGAACCTACAACTAGCCCTTAGGAGGGGCTTGTTATATCCATTTAACTATGGAGGCATAAAAAAAATTTGTTAGCTTTAAAATAATAGCAAAAAAACGGCATTCTGTCAATCTAAAAACACATCGCCATAAGACAGATAAAAATATTCTCTGTGTACAAAAAAAGGCGTTTCCCATTATCTGAAAAACGCCTGCATTACATCAGTATTATTTTTGCAATTGTTCCATTTATTTCAGGTTGCTCCAAGTAATCGTTGTATCGGCATTACCGGAACCGGCAAGGCCTTTAATAATTTTATACTGAATATTATCCAGTTGAGCCGTATAATGCAACGCATAAACCGCCTTAACCAACTTGCCGCTCGTGGCGTCAATCGTTGCCGTAATTGTGATTGGCGAATACGTCGCAGAGACAGAAGCGCTCGCGCCTTCATTCTTCAGAGCCTTTACAACATCATTCGGGCCCTTAAAGTCCTTCGTAAACTTTGTCAGAGCATTATTGGCTGTCGTTTCCGGATTCACACATTTTTTAACGTTAATAGTAACGACATAGTTATTGCCGCTCTTCTTGCATGTGGCACTATTTACATCGCCAGAAGTTAGAGTGGATTTCTGGATGGTGCTGTTGTTATACGTCTGCGTGCCAGCACCTAGGAAACCACCGACCAAGCCGTTGATATCCAAGCCCAGCATACCGGCAAGCTTACCGATACCTCCTGCATCGACTTCATTTACTACCGTCTTAATCGTCTTCGTGCCCTTGGATACTTTCTGCGTTGCATCATTGAAATACTTTACCAATGTCGCAGCGTTTGCTTTCGTCATATCGGTCGCAGTGGACGT
>DAWDUP010000136.1:0-6002 GCA_052346825.1 Candidatus Fimivicinus sp.
GGTTCGGCATCATCACATCCGCGCTCTGCACCTCAGATATTGCAGGGACATAGCTGCTGAAGCCGCAAAATCCGGTCACCACCAAAATGCCCAGCAGGGCCGCCGCGCTCAGATGCACCGGCAGGAAGCGCAGCTTTTTGCGAAAGCGCTTCCCATCTCGCATCAGCGCCAGATAAAAAACGCAATAAACGGCAGCATACGCCAAGATACCCAGAATCACGGCGGCAAAATCGGGCAGCGGTGCGCTCACCTTAAAAACCGCGCCGAAGCACAGAAAGCCAGCTGACACAACCCCCAACACATTGAGCGCCCTGTTTTTACCTAAAAATCCGCAGATTTCCGCTTTTCTCTGCTGAAACAGGAACGCACCCAGCGCTACGATCCCAATGGTGAGCAACGCCCAAAGCAGCAGAGAAAAGCCGTTGGGCGCCGTCCACTTCTCATTCATAGGCAGCTGGCAGACCTGGCCGCAGCTTGTTTTTAGTAAAAAGACCGGCTGAACTTGCCGGTAATTGAAAAGCAGGGAATATATTCTTCTTCCAAAATCCATTGTTTCAAAGGTAGTGCCAAACGGGCTGCCCCAGACGCGGCTCATCAGCCCGTCCGCCCCGGCGAGCAGAATGGAGGGCGAAAAAAGCGAAAGGACGGAATAGATGACGCCTTCGCTCACCGTGCCCACGCAACTGAATACCGCCGCCGTTACGGCAAAGCTCAGGGAAGACATAACAATCAAGGCTGCCAAAATAGCAGCAGCCGAAATCCACAGCTCTCTACAGGAGCCGAAAAAGGCAAGGTTTAAAATCAGATTCGCCGCCACCGGAAGCAGGGAGGCAAGCAGCAGCAAAAGCTGGCCGGCCAGATACCGAGTCATAAAAAGCGAGCGCCTTGTTAGCCCCAGGCTATAAAAAATGTTGACGGTTCGCTTGTTTGCCATAAAACGGAACAGGACGAACCCCAAGAGAACCGGCATTAAAATCGCAAAAAGCTGGAGCGGAAGAAACCCCATCTCCGTATTGAACAGAATATAGCGGTACTGCGACTGTAAAGTCGGGACTGGCTCTCCCGCGCTGATATACTGCTGCGCATGTGGCGCGATCCTGCTGTCATAACCAAGAATATCGATAAACGTTGATAGGGTGAACAACAGCAGGATGGCAATAAAATAAGGCAAAGCCGCCGGCAGGCCGGAAACAAACGCCCGCCGAAACGAAGTAGCCGCCAAGGAAGCAGGCTGCGCCTTTCTCTTCATATCTCTACATCCCCTTTTTCATAAAACCCCAGATAATTTATTGGAAAATATCGGAATAGTCGTACTCCTCGCCCTCCATCTCATCCATAAAAATTTCCTCCAGCGAGAGCGGGAAGCTCTCGAGCAGGATCGGATTCATGGCACGCAGCCGCTCCTCCTGCTCCTGAATATCCCCTTGCGCCGTAAAGGTAATCAGACGGCCATCCTTGATAAAGCGCTTGAAAGTAAAACCACTGAAATCAGTACGGTCCATTTCACGGTCAAACGCCACGCGGAATTTGCAGCGGCTCGCGCTGATATCGTCCACAGAGCAATCGAGCAGAAGCTTTTGACCGTCCAGCAGGCCGACATGATCGCAGAGATCCTCCAGCTCATGCAGATTGTGTGAGGAAATGATCACAGACGCGCCGCGTTCCGCCACATATTCGATCAGCAGCTTCTTGGCAAGGCTGCGCTTGGCGGGATCAAGCCCATCAAACGATTCGTCCAGCAGAAGAAAATCCGAGCGTGTTGAAAGGCAAAGCACCAGCTCTGCCTGCCGGCGCATTCCCTTAGAAAAGCTGTTGATCTTTTCATTCTGGTTCAGGTGAAAAATATTGCAAAGCTCCTGAAAGGTTTTTCGGCTGAAGCATGGATAGTAGCTCTCATAAAAACGCGCCATCTTTTTCAGCGTGGCGTAGACCTGGAAATAAAGCTCGTCCGGCATATAAAAAAGGCGCTGCTTCATTTTGGCATTGTCAAAAATATTTTCCGCATTCACACGCACAATTCCCTTTTCTGGGCGGTAAATGCCCGCAATTGTTTTGAGCAGGGTCGTTTTGCCCGCTCCGTTAAATCCCACAAGACCGTAGATTGATGCCTGATGGACCGTCAAGGAAAGATCGCTGATGGCGGTAAAGCGGCCAAATTTTTTTGTTACGTCAATCACATCGATCATCGGCCATTCCCCCTTGCGTAAATTTCTTTTACCAAATCAATGATTTCCTCCTGTGTAACCCCTTTGGACTGCCCGGAAGAGATCGCGGTGCGTATTTCCTCCAGCGCCTTTTCCTTGATCCGCGTATTGGCAAATGCATTTTCATTGACATAGCTGCCTTTGCCTGGCATGGAATAAATCACGCCGTCTGCTTCCAGATCCATAAAGGCGTGTTTCACCGTATTGATATTCAGATTCAGCTCACGGGAAAGCGTACGGATGGACGGCAGCTGCTCATGCGGGCGGAAAACACCGAGCTGGATATACCGCATAATCTGCTCTTTAATTTGTTCATAGATCGGTGTACGGCTTCGCAGGTCGATGTTGATCACGGCGGTTTCCCTCCCTCCATATCAAAGTCCGAAAAGCCCGCTCCCGCTGGTCGCTGATCGCATCCTGCGGGACGGGCCGCAAAGCGGATTCAGGCGTCTGATACCTGAAAACGATTGCCGAGGTTATTTACTTGACTGCGTCTTTGACATACTGCGGCGCAACGGACTCGGGCAGGAACATGCAGGTGTATCCCTTGCCATCCGCCAGCTTGGCCCGGACGAAATAGCCGTCCACCCCATAGAAATAGGCAATATGGGAGAGGGAGACCACTTCCTGCGCCTGCTTGGCGTCTTTGATCTTTATCGCGTTTTTAAACGGAGCATTCGGATTGTAGCCTTGCTCCTGTGCGTTCTCTTCTTCCTCTTCAAAGGATTTGAGAGACCTCCAGGAGCCTAAGAAATAGAAGGAATCATATATTAGATCATATCCATAATAATTGTCATTGGCATCTTTCGCGCGGATTACTTTCACACTTTCGGCCTTCGCAGGCTGCCCGATCTGATCATACAGCCCATTTGCCTTTAAGAATTGAATGGTTTTTGGCATATCCTCCGTTAAATAAACTGTATAGCCCCAATTCGTAGAGGTCGTCAAAGATAAAACGGAACTGTTACCGCCAAGATAACCCATACCTCTTTCCGTATCCTGAATCATGATCAGGCCAAGCAATGCCTTCGTGGGGAAATAGCGCTCAGCCGCTTTCTGCGACGTCAGATCGTCGGCAACGCATTGAAGCATCCCTTTTCGCTGCAATTCAGACAGCGTAATGGACGTTACCTGATCCAAGGTCGGGCTCACAAGCGATATCTCTCCCGTTTTCTGAATGATTGCAGCAGCCCGACCTTCATATTGATCCGGATCAAACGGTTTTGTTAGAAACGTCTGAATCTGCGCACGGCCAGCTTTGGTATCCTCAATGTTCAGAAGCTGATTCACGGCCTTCATCGGAACATGATTATAGCTACGCATCAATTTCTTCCCGTTTTTCAGCTCGTAAACGACCTGGACCGTGCTTCCAACGGTTTGATCTTCGCGGTTAATTCCCTTATCATTGGCCGTGATCTTCTGATCGCCGCTTTTGATAATTTCTTCATGGATCTGCCGGACAAGGCGGAGATCCTCTTCGTCCGTAATCCCATTCAGCATCTGACCCAGCGCCCCCCAGGCATAATCGTAAGCGCCCATGGAGTAACCGCCGCCGCCAACGCCAAGGAAGGTATCGGACGGCACGGTAATTGCAGCACTCTTAATTTCCGAAAGCTCCGGAATCCGGCTACTGAATCCAAACAGGCCCGTCGCAAAAATGACGCCTATGATTAGCGTTATGCCCAGATGGACCGGCAGCTTTACTAAGCCGCGCAGAAACTCCTTCCCATTGCGGATCAGTGCGAAATCGACAATACAATAAATCACGGCGAATACAAGCAGGCCAATCAGGATGGCGAGCGCCATAGAGAGCTTTTCCGCCACGAAATGGATCACAAGCCCAAATGCGAAGAAGCCCAGCAGGAATGTGATCAGGAAATTCAATACCGGGTTGACGCCAAGGAACCCGCAGATTTCCGCTTTGCGCCTACGGAACAGATACATTCCTAGGAACATAACGGCGACAATTGCGATCGTCCAGAAAACCAGCGGAAGGAAACCCGGCTTTGCCCAGGGAGTTCCCTCGCCATACGCGCTTGGCACCAGCTTTCCCTCTGCATCAAGCGCGGAGAGATTGGAAATGCTGTCATAGAGAAACAGAAGTGGATTGAACGACTGAAAGGCGGTTGGCAGGTCGACTGAACGATAGCCCATCAGATAATGACCGTAGGGATTTCCGTAAAGCGTCTCCATCAGGTATTGCAAACAGTACAGGATGATCATCGGAGAGCCCAGAATCACAAACGGGAAGAAGCATCCCTCCGCCACCGTGCCAACGCAGCTGAACACAGCCGCCGTCAGCGTGAAGGCAAAGCAGGCCAAGATGGAAAAGCTCCAGAAATAATAGGCCGTTGCGCTCCAAAGCTGCCAGGAGGAGCCCAAATAGGAGAAATTCAAGATCAGGTTAAACAACAGTGGCAAAGCGACGGAAACGACCAGCATCAGAATACCGGCCAGATATTTAGAAACAAAAAGAGATTTCCGCGTAATGCCGAGACTATAGAAAACATTAACCGTTTTTTTGCTTGCGATAAAACGGAAAATCATAACGCCCAGCAGAACGGAACAGACGACAGTGGCGAGAATAGCCAGGATGGAATATTCCGTCCCTCCCATAAGCATCACATACTTGTAGGTCTCTTTCAGCGTAGCGCCGGCTTTCCCCTGTTCCATAGAAGCAGAATCGTTAAATGTCGTAATTTGAACCAGATTGAGCACAGGGATCACAAAGGTCAGCACCAGGGTGTTCAGAAGCGGTAGCAAAAAATTGGAACTGAGAGCCGTCCGGAATGTATAAAGACGTGGATTAGCTGAAGATTTCTGAGAAGTCATAATCGGTTCCCTCCATTTCATCCAGGAATATTTCCTCCAGTGAAAGCGGCATGTGCTCCAGCACCAGCGGATGCATTGCCCGAAGCTTCGCCTCGACCGCATCTTTTTCTCCCACTGCGGTAAAGGTGATGAGGCTGCAGTCCTTTCGGAATCGCTTAATTTCCAGTTCCGGGAAATCCTTTTCCGTCATATCACGGTCAAACGCCAGACGGAATTTACAGCGGTTTTGGCTAATTTCCTCGATGGAGCAGTTCATCGCGAGCTTTTGTCCATTGATCAGGCCCACATGGTCGCAAAGGTCCTCCACCTCGTGCAGATTATGCGAAGAGACGATGATGGAAACCTCTTTCTCCGCCATGTATTCCGCCAAAAGCTGCTTGGTCAGACTCCGCTTTGCAGGATCAAGGCCGTCAAAGGACTCGTCCAGCAACAAAACATCGGGATGCGCCGACATGCCCAGCACCAGCTCCGCCTGCCGCTGCATGCCCTTGGAGAATCCATTGATACGCTTAGTCGCCTCCAGGCCGAATACCTTTGTCAAATTCTGAAACGTTTTTTCACTGAATTTCGGATAATAGCCTTTGTAGAAACGGGCCATTTTTTCCATACTCGCATAGGGTTGGAAATAAAGATCATCCGGCACATAAAATAAGCGCTGCTTCATCTTGGCATTGTCAAAAATATGCTCGCCGTCGATCCGTACCTCTCCCCCTTCCGGCTTATACACGCCGGAAATCGTCTTCAGAAGCGTGGTTTTACCTGCCCCATTGTAGCCCACCAATCCGTAGATGGAAGAACGCCCCACGGAAAAGGTCAATCCACTCAGGGCGGTGAATTTCCCGAACCGCTTCGTTACATTGATGATATCAATCAACACAAGCCCTCCTCTGCACGTAATAAAGCGATATGTGTGATAGTACGAATATCACACTTAGGAGAATAACACAAAAAAATGGTAACGTCAAC
>DAWDUP010000137.1:0-5952 GCA_052346825.1 Candidatus Fimivicinus sp.
GCGCCCGTTTTTTCACCGCGCGAGACGCGATGAAAAAATCCCCTCACGAGCCACTCAGAAAAGTTGCTGCGGGCGCTGCCTTGGCCTCCCGACAGCGCCCAGCGGCGCCAGTTCCGAAAGCGATCAGAAACCGTGCTTTTTTGTGCACTTTTTGCTTCTCTTAGACGTAATCGACAAGCGGAAGGCGTATTTCAACTATACAATGATCCTGAAGATGATTGCTTTTTACTATACGCCACTCCATATAAAAAGCCAATATATCAACATAACACTCTGCCACGCAAATTGGGCAGAGTGTTATGTATTGGAGCACTATTTATCAGAGGCGAGGCGGATATACTGCTTAAAGAAAGCCACCCCCTCTTTCAGAGTCCTGACCGGGACGCGCTCATTCGTGGAATGCGTACACAGCAGCAGAGAGGTATCCACCACAAACGGTGCAAAGCGGTAGATATTTTCACAGATCGGCTCATAATTGCATGCGTCCGTGCCGCCCATCACCAGATATGGCGCCACGATATTATCCGGATTCGTCCGCATGCAGAGCTCCTCCAGAATGGCAAAGCAGCGGGAATCCGTAGGAGAGATCTTCGATGGCTCCTTGCCCTTGAGCAGCTTTATCTCAATGTTTTTATTCTGTACCACCTTGCGGATATGGCGCTCGACATCAGCGATGGAATCGCCGGGCATCATGCGGAAATTGACCGTTACGCTCGCCTTCTGCGGCAAAACGTTCGCGGCCGGGCTCCCCTGCGCCATTGTCACGCCTGTGGTCGTGCGCACAAGCGACGCGGCCGGGGGGATTTTCTTCATTACCGCAAGTACAAGCGGCTGGAGCAGCCAGAGATTGCAGGTGACGATTCGCGCGGGATAGGAGACGTTGCGCCCAATCTTCTGGAAAAGACTGTAGACCATGTCTGTCATTTTGGCATTGCATTGATGATCCTCAAGATCTCTAATGACATTTGCAAGCTCGCCCAGCGCGGTGTGCTGCGGTGGCTGGGATGAATGCCCGCCCTTGGAGGAGACAGAAATCTCAAAATCCGCATACCCCTTTTCCGCCACGCCGATGCCCGCAAGATATTTATGGAGAATTCCGCCGACCTTGGCGGGCAGGATCGCGCCGCCTTCATCGAGGATGCTGTCCAGATAGATGCCGCGCTCCTTGAGCGTGTGCATAAGCTTTCTCGCGCCGCAGTTAGACGAAGCAACAACCTCTTCATCGTCCCCAAAGAGCAGGTAAACGTCTCGTTCCGGCTCAAAGCCCTCCTCCAGCAGCGTTTCCACCGCTTCCATAACAGAGATTAGATGGTTTTTCATATCCAGCGCACCGCGGCCCCAGATATACTCCCCGTCGTTATACCCCTCATAGGCCGGGTGCGTCCAATCATCTTCGGTGCCTGCTTCAACCGGGACAACATCCTGATGGGCCAGCATGGCGATAGGGTCAAGGGTGGAATCCTTCCCCTTCCAGCGATATAGCAGGTTGGCCGGCGGCACCACCTCGCAGGAAAGCGTCTGGTGGATCAGCGGATACGCTTCCTTCAGGAATGCATGGAACCGCTCAAACTGCGCCCAATCCACATCATTCGGGTCTGGATAGGAAACTGTCGGGATTCGGATTGCCTGCGAGAGATTGCGCATCACACGGTCACGGTCGACTTTCTCGCCAGGAAGCGGCTCGTACGTTCGCTTTTTCGGCACAAAAAAGGCCGCGCGGATCAGCGTAATCACCAGAAACGCCACAAAAATACCAAGGATCACGAACAAGACGATTTCCCAGGCTGCCATAAATTTTTTCCCTCTTCTCTTACAAAAAATGAGGCGAAAAGCACTCTTTCCGAGCGCTTTTCGCTTTCCCTTAATTTTTTAGGCTTTGCAGCGGTGCGGGAATCCGCCCGCCGCGCGCGATGAATTTTGCAGGCGACGTCGTTTTCAACGCCATAACCGGGCCACCGCCCAACAGGCCTCCAAAAGAGAGCTCCTCCCCCACCTGCTTGCCAATGGCGGGGATCACGCGCACCGCCGTTGTTTTGGAATTGACCATGCCGATAGCGGCCTCATCCGCAATGATAGCAGAAATAACCTCTGCCGGCGTATCGCCGGGAATTGCAATCATATCGAGGCCAACGGAGCATACGGCCGTCATCGCCTCAAGCTTTTCGATGCTCAGCGCGCCACAGCGGGCCGCGTCGATCATGCCCGCGTCCTCTGTGACCGGGATAAACGCGCCCGACAGGCCGCCGACATGGGAGGACGCCATGGTTCCACCCTTTTTGACAGCGTCGTTTAAAAGCGCGAGCGCCGCAGTCGTGCCGTGGCCTCCGCATTTTTCAAGGCCCATCTCCTCAAGGATATGGGCAACGGAATCGCCTACCGCCGGGGTCGGCGCAAGGGAGAGATCGACGATGCCGAAGGGCACGTCGAGCCGTTTGGAGGCTTCGTGAGCAACCAGCTGGCCCATGCGCGTGATCTTAAACGCCGTGCGCTTGATGAGGTCCGCAACGCCGGTCAGGTCACAGTCCGGCGCCTTGGAGAGTGCTGCGCGCACCACGCCGGGGCCGGAAACGCCCACATTGATCACGCAGTCCGGCTCACCCGCACCGTGGAAGGCGCCCGCCATGAATGGGTTGTCATCCGGCGCATTGCAGAAAACAACGAGCTTTGCGCAGCCGATGCAGTCACGGTCTGCCGTGATCTCGGCGGCCTCGCGCACGATTTTTCCCATCAGCCCTACAGCGTCCATATTAATGCCCGCCTTGGTGGAGCCGATATTGACAGAGGAGCAGACATGCTCCGTGCGGGAGAGCGCCTCCGGGATGCTGCGGATGAGCGCTTCGTCTCCCGCGGCAAAGCCCTTCTGCACCAGCGCAGAATAGCCGCCGATGAAGTTGACGCCCACAGTCTGTGCCGCACGCTCAAGCGTCAGCGCGTATTCAACCGGGTCTCCCCCGCTCGCTGCGCAGACCATGGCAATCGGGGTAACGGAAATGCGCTTATTGATGATCGGGATACCGAATTCCCGCTCGATCTCCTCTCCCGTGCGCACAAGACGCTCCGCCCTGCGCGTGATCTTATCGTAAATGCGACCGCAGGCCTTATGGAGATCCGAATCGCAGCAGTCGAGCAGAGAGATGCCCATCGTGATCGTTCGGATATCGAGATTCTCCTCCTGGATCATCGTAATGGTCTCCAGGATGTCTCTGGTATTAATCATAGGTGGATGCCCTTTCCTTTCTCACAGTTCAAATACGGTGCATGGAATTGAAAATGTCCTCATTAATTACATGAATCGAAAGATTCATCTCATTGCCCATCGTTTCCAGCTCCTCCGCAAACGCGGTAAAAGGAATCGAGCACTTGCTCACATCTACCAGCATGATCATACAGAACATCTCCTGCAGAATGGACTGGGAAACCTCTATGATATTGACCTGATTCCGGGCGCACTTGTCGGACACGCTCGAAAGGATACCGACCATATCCTTGCCCACAACGGTAATGACTGCTCGCATGGTAAACCTCCATAAAGCTTCAGAATTTGCACAGGGACGCGGCCTGCATGAGGCGGGCGCGGCCCGCATATTGATTGATATTCTATCATATCTGCGCTCTTTTTGATAGTGGAATCCCAAGCGAATGTAAAAATTTTTCAAACAGATACTATGATACTCCGTCGAAATGTGGTATATTGAATGAAAATACATCATTTTCTTTACAAAACTTTGTGTGGCAGCTTATTTGCCAGAGATACCCCATAGCATAAGAAGATACGGAAAAGTCTAAACTCTGGGCAAAGGGGGCTTTTATTCATGGAATTTAAAAAGCGCATGGATATGCATACGCACACGGACAACTCCCCGGACGGACACCATTCCACGATGTACCTGTGCGAATGTGCAGAACGCACAGGCCTGCGCGCAATCGCCTTCACGGACCACTGCGAGGTGGACGCTTACTATCAGGACCATTATGACCGCGCGGCGTTTCAGTCCTATTTTGAGGTCGTCAAGGCGCGCTCTGTTTTTCGTGGGCGGCTCATCGTCTCCGCTGGAATCGAGCTCGGGCAGCCCGCTTACGATCCAGCCCTCGCCGGGCAGATCCTTTCCAAATTCGACTATGATGTCGTCATCGGCTCCATCCACAACCTGCGGGGGCGCAAGGACTTTTACTTTATGGAATATGACGGTTTTAGCGACAGCGACCTAGACGCGATGTTTGAGGAATATCTGAAAGAACTGCTCACAATGGTGCAGTGGGGCGGGTTTGATATCCTTGCGCACCTAACCTATCCGCTGCGCTATATCGTTGGGGAAAACCACCGCTCGCTCGATATCATGCGCCACAGCGACCTGATCGAAGAAATCCTGCGCCAGACGGCCCATTCCGGAAAAGCGCTGGAAATCAACACCTCTGGCCTGCGCCAGCCCCTGGGTGAAACGCTTCCGCCCCTTCCCTTTGTGAAGCGCTTCCGGGAGTTGGGCGGTGAATACGTCACCATCGGGTCAGACGCACATTACGCGGAGGATTTGGGAAAGGGAATCAGTGAAGGCATGATCATTGCACAGGAGGCGGGTTTTTCGCATGTGACCCTCTTCCAGAGCCGGACGCCACTGCCGATCCCGATCGAATAAAGCGCCTGCCAATGGAACCGCCCGGCGATCCCCCGCATCTTCTCGCCTGTTGATTAATTTTACCATTGACGATAGATAGGGAGGAAAAACGATCATGAACTACAAAGAACTGCTCAATTCCAAAATCAAGCAGATCAAGCCCTCTGGCATCCGCCGCTTTTTTGACATTGTGGCGGAGATGGACGGCGTGATCTCCCTCGGCGTCGGCGAGCCTGATTTCCCAACGCCCTCACATATCCGCGATGTAGGCATCCAATCGCTGATGGACGGGCATACGAAATATACATCCAACGCCGGCCTGATGGAGCTGCGAAAGGCGGTTGCAGCCTACTATAAACGCCGCTTTCATGTCTCCTACGATGGTGCGAAGCAGACAATTATCACCGTCGGCGGTTCGGAAGCGCTCGATTTGTGCTTCCGCGTTCTGATCGAGCCTGGTGATGAGGTGCTGGTGCCCGAGCCCTCCTTCGTCTGCTATGCGCCGCTGACAACGATCAGCGATGGAGTGCCCATCCCGATCGTTACAAAGGAGGAGGACAAATTCCGCCTGACTCCTGAGGCCCTGCTGGCTGCCATCACGCCGAAGACAAAGCTGCTCATCCTCCCCTACCCCAACAACCCGACGGGCGCGATCATGCGCCGGGAGGATCTGGAAGCCATCGCGGAGGTTCTGCGCGGGACGGACATCATCGTCGTCTCCGACGAGATTTACGGCGAGCTTACATACGGCGGAGAGCAGCACGTGTCGATCGCAGAGATAGATGGTATGAAAGAGCGCACGATCATCGTCAGCGGCTTCTCCAAGGCCTTCTCCATGACCGGATGGCGCTTGGGATATGCCCTCGGCCCGGCAGAAATCATAGCGGCGATCACAAAGATGCATCAATACGGTATCATGAGCGCGCCGACCACCGCGCAGTACGCGGCGATCGAGGCGATGAAACATGGTGACCAGGATGTGGTGGAAATGCGTAAGGTCTACGATATGCGCCGCCGTCTGGTCGTGGACGGCTTCAACAAGCTGGGCCTTGCCTGCTTCGAGCCGGAGGGCGCATTCTACTGCTTCCCCTGCATCCGCTCAAGTGGCTTAAATTCCGATGACTTTGCCCAGAAGCTGCTGGACAGCCAGAAGGTCGCCGTCGTCCCCGGAAACGCCTTTGGAGACTGCGGGGAGGGCTTCATTCGCGTATCATACTGCTATTCGACCGAGCATCTGCAGGAGGCGCTGTGCCGAATCGGCATGTTTTTAGAAGAACGGAAGAAATAAACCATTTTATAAACAGGCCCGCCCATCAGATAACACGCCTGCAGACGAGAC
>DAWDUP010000138.1:0-262 GCA_052346825.1 Candidatus Fimivicinus sp.
GTATCCCCCACGACCCCCGCGCACGGCACTTCGGCAGCGGGCAGTTGAGAGGCACATGGGAACCCGTTCGGCGAAAAGGCTTCAAAACTCACCGCCTCACGGCGGTTCAGACAGGAAGCCTTTTCGTTTCCCCGCTGCGCGGAAAAAAGAACGTCCCTTCCATCCCTTCGTTTTTCCGCAATTTGGCACGTCTCATCGGACACGCCTGCCAGCGTGATCGAATCATTGCCCCGCGCAAGCGTTTCACAGCGGTCATCCAGGA
>DAWDUP010000138.1:328-5879 GCA_052346825.1 Candidatus Fimivicinus sp.
GGTAACACCCGCTTCTGAAAGGAAGCGCTTCACCTCCTCCGCCTTCCCGGACCAATTTTCATGGTTGCCGGTCACAAAATAAACCGGCGCGAGCTTCACCGCGCCCTCTATAAATTCTGCGGCGGCCCTGCTGCCCTTCCGCCGCCGGTCGATCAAATCCCCCGTCATCACAATACAGTCCGGTTTCACTGCCCGCAGAGCGGAGAGCAGACCCTCCTGTCCGGGGCCGAACCGCTTATCGTGCAGATCCGCTACCTGCGCAATGCGAAAGCCGTCGAATGCGGCAGGCAGCTTATCATCCTGATAGTAAAGCTGCGTCGTGCATAGATCGTTATTCTCCAGATAGCAAGCGGCACCGGCAGTAGCCGTTAGAAAGCCTGCTGCGAGACAGGCGCAAGCCGTTTTCCTTCGCATCATCATTTTCCTCCCTATCCCTTTTGATAACAAACTGTGCCGTCCTTGATGGTCGCAAGCACCTCGATCTTTCCGATCTCCCGCGCCGGAGTCTTCAATGGATTCGCGCTCAGGATGACAAGATCTGCCCGTTTTCCAGCCCGGATCGACCCTTTTTCCGTCTCCTCAAAATACTGATAAGCAGCGTTGACCGTTACGCCGCGCAGCGCCTCCAGCGGCGAGATGCACTCCTCCCTGCCGAGGACAACGCCCGACCGAGTAGTACGGGTGACCGCACACTGGACGGCGCGCAGCATATCCGGCGGCAAAACCGGCGTATCCTGATGGAAGGTATACGGAAGGTCAAGGGCAAGCGCTGAACGCACCGGGCTGATCGCATAGGCGCGTTTCCCTAGATTTTTACAGTGGACATCGCCCCAGTAAAGGGTATGCGCGATGAAAAAGGACGGGATCATGTGAAGCCTTTTCATCCGCGCGAGCTGATCCCTGCGCACCGTCTGCGCATGGATCATTACAGGGCGCAGATCCGGCGCATCCGGATGGGACATCAGTGCCCTTTCATAGCAGGTGATCAGCTGCTCCGCAGCCGCGTCGCCGTTACAATGCGTGAGAAGCTGCGCCCTGTCCCGCAAGGCGGTTTCAATGAATTCCACAACCTGTTCATCGGAATAGACCGGATAGCCCCGGTATCCGGCCGGCGCATCCTCATACGGCTCGCTCATCCATGCCGTCCGCCCCTGCGGAGAGCCATCGAGGATGATTTTATAGCCACCGAGCTTGAGATGCTCTCGATAGGCCATCCGGTATTCCGGGTGATCGGACAAAAGCTTTGGGCACTGGTTGAGATCGGCAAAGCCAATCACCTCGACAGTCAGCGGCGTATTGCGGAGTAGGGCAAAGCCCTGCTCCTGCAGCAGCCCATCCTGTACGGTGGTCACGCCATATTTCAGATATTCCCGTCCGGCGCGCTGCAAAAGCGCTTTCTGCTCCTCCCGATCTGGGGCGGGTATATGGGTGGCCAGCGCCATAAATGCTTTTTCCTCCAGATACCCGCTCGGCTCGCGTGAGCCCTCCACGCGCCCAATCTGCCCACCCTCCGGATCAGGCGTGCCGGCACGGATACCCGCAATCTCCAACGCACGTTGATTGACCGCGCCCATATGCCCGGACTTATGCGTGATCAGGACGGGAACATCCGCGCTGATCGTATTCAGAAATGCCTTATCAGGATGCACGTGCTCAGCTAACTGGTTGTGATCGTATCCAAAACCGACAAGCCACGCGCCTTTCTTCAGCCCCTGCTCCTTTTGAAAGGCAAGCAGGATTTTTTTGATCTGGGCAAAGCTCTTCGCCTGCGACAAATCGGCAAAGGCCAACGTACTGGCATAGGCCGTGAGATGGCTGTGCGCATCGATAAAAGCGGGCATCAGGGTGCGGCCCTGCAAATCGACCATCTCAATATCCGGCCTGCCGATCGCCTCCAGCTGCTGCTTCGTGCCGACTGCACGGATACGTCCCCCCTCGATCAGGACTGCCTGCACATAAAGCTGCAGCTCCATCGTCAGAATATCGCCGTTATGATATAAAACGCCCGGCATGCTACCGTCTCCTTTCCCAAAAGAGCTTTTTTCTCATTCATATGGCCATATTCTTCGTCCAGTCACAGCCCTTTATTCTCCACATGCTTCACATAGACCAGGTGCGGCATTTCTTTTCCGCGATAGTATTTTACGATGCTGCCCTCCACACGCATCCAAACCGCTGGGCCACCCGGTGGGAGGGAAGATTTTCCGGTCGGATCTCCGCGATCCCCTCGTGTGCGCTCCGGTTCTGAAACGCTTCGCCGGGCAAAGCGCTCTCCGCGCGCAGGAAGAAACCGTCCTGCGGCCTGTGGCCTTGCGCAACAGACAAAGCATGATAAAGCGGGGAGTGCATCTTTTTCGTTGCAAAATTGAAATTTTTCGTGCCGCCCTCGGCGCTGAAGCCGCAGTGAACGGCAAGCGCCTCTAAGAGCGTGGATTTGCCCACCCCATTCTCCCCGCAGAAGAAAGTGACAGGGCTCCGAAGGGTAACCCCCCGAAAATTACGCACTAACGGCAGGGAATAAACATAGCGGTCTTTGCTCTCCTGCTCCTCCCGCAGTGTGATTCTTTTTAAATAAAGTTCATTCATTTGGCCGCCCCTTTCTGCTGCGCGCCCGCTCCCTGCTCTGCCTTCCCGCTGGGCGCTCGCAATAGGGTGGGTCTCCCTGTTCCCAATGGTGCTTACGGCAAGCATCACAGTCTCCAAGGCGCGCGCATTTCACCCGTTTGCATGGGCAGCGTATTTCTTTTTTCTTTTTATTCGTCGGCTCCATTTCCCTTCTCTCCTCCCGATGCCCTCTGCGCAGTCATGAAGGCATGCTCTGCGTTAAGCTCCGCAAACAGCTTTTCAAACGTCCATCTGCGATTTGTCGGGGTGACAACCGCCTTGATCGCCCCTCGGCCTGCGCCTCTGTCACGCAGGGTGCGTAGGACCTCCTGCTGCTTTTTCGCCTCCACGCTGCTGAATAGAATGACTGCGCCGGTATAGGGGGCTCCTTGTCCCGGCGCAAATGTTTCCTTCTCCAAAAAGGCAGAAATGATCTGCCCCAACGCGCTATCCGGAATCTCACGGATGGCAATGCAGTATTGCGAGAGAACCTCTCGGATTTCTGCACCCTCCTGCGTCGACTCGTCCACATGGTATAATAACGCCGTCTCCGGCTGTGAGGAAATAATCCGCGCTTTCATATCATATCTCCTTCTCAATCCGCAATAAACCGGATATAGGTTCGGTCGTCAAAGGAATCAGTGCCTGCCCGTTTTCCCTTTGTCGATAAATAATCCCGCATGCAGAGCGGGTCTTCATCCAGGGCGCGCTGTAACGCCGCCTCGCTCTGCGCCAGCGTCTGCAATAAAACCGGGTAGCCGTCGCTTGCGAATACAACCTCTTCGCCTGGCTCCACCCGATAGACAGCCGTCTGCTCCGGATTGACGGGAAAGCCGTCGAGCACCGGATAAGCAAAAGCCCCATCGCCATTGGCAAGCAGGCTTTGCCGATCCAACAGCGGCATAATAAAGGCGCGGCCGGTATCCTTCTGCAAAAGCTCCTCCTGTGTTTTTCCCCGCAAGAGCTCGAGCTGCAAAAACAGGGCGCGCGCCTGCTCCGCGACCGTATCCACACGTTTTTTATGCGAGTATACGCGCCCTCTCAGCCGGCAGCAGCAGTCCCCAAACGCCCAGATTTCCCGGCGGCGGGCACTATATAAAACACAGTTTGCCTGCAGCCGGAGAGACCGGTCGTCGCGGGCTTCCTCATACCGGTATCCATACGCTTTTTTCAGCGCATCATTTAAAAAAAGGATGGCCTGATCGTATAGAACATCCCATTCTAACTCCGGCAGCGCGCGCAGAAGCGTTTCCTTCGCCAGGAGGCCGCCCGTCCTTCCCTCCCATCGTGCATCCCCTTTCGACGTAACGCCGTCGATGACCGCGATGAAATGCTCTCCGGTGAACAAGCCATCCTCACATTGGGCCGGATCTCCTGTTTTGGATGCGATATACTGTTCAATGATCCGTGGCATCCAACCGCCCCCGTTTATTTTAGATTTTCATCCTGCTGCATTCGTGCTATACTAGATTTTATTCTATCATTCTTTTGACTTCCCGTAAAGGAGAGAACCCCATGAAACAGTCCCGCGCCTTCCCTGTTCTGCGCATCTCACCTAAAGCGGAGCTTTCCGTCCGAAACGGGCATCCGTGGATTTACGATACGGAAATTCCGGACACATCCGGTGCCTGTGAAAACGGCGGACTAGTGGACGTTGCCAGCAAGAAAGGCCGTTATCTCGGCACCGGCTTTCTCAGTGAGACCTCCAAAATCCGTGTCCGTCTCATTTCCCGCAATCCAAACGACCGTTTCGACGAAGCGTTTTACGAGCGTCGCCTGTCCTATGCGTGGGAATACCGTAAGGCTGTCATGGGAGACGACGTTTCCTGCTGCCGGCTGATCTTTGGCGAGGCGGACCAGTTCCCCGGACTCACCGTTGACCGGTTTGGAGATATGCTTGTCACACAAACGCTCTCCCGTGGCATTGAAATGATCAAGCCCATGCTTTTTCCCCTACTTTACCGCGTGCTGACGCGGGATGGGCAGAAAATCCGTGGGATTTATGAGCGCAACGACGTTTCCCTGCGCGCACACGAAGGATTAGAGGAAAACAAGGGCTTTTTCCCAATCCCCGGCCTCCTCGTCCCAGAGGAAACTGCGACGGTGATCACAGAAAACGGGATTGAATACGCCGTGGATTTTGAAAATGGCCAGAAAACCGGATTCTTCCTCGATCAGAAATACAACCGTCAGGCTGTCGCCCGCCTTGCGAAGGGCAGGACAGTGCTCGACTGCTTCACGCACACCGGTTCCTTCGCGCTCAATGCCGCAAAAGGCGGCGCGAAAGCCGTCCATGCGGTGGATATCTCCGAAGCAGCCGTTTCCCTTGCGCGGGAAAACGCTGTGCGCAACGGACTGGACGGCAATATGACCTTTGAGGCAGCCAACGTTTTCGACCTGCTTCCCGCCATGCTTGAGGCGCACGACAGCCGTTTTGACTTCATTATCCTCGACCCGCCTGCCTTCACCAAATCGCGCAAGACCATAGGCCGTGCGATACGTGGGTATAAGGAGATCAACCTGCGCGCCATGCGCCTGCTGCCCCGTGGTGGCTATCTCGCCACCTGCTCGTGCTCCCACTTTATGGACGATACGCTGTTCCGAAAAATGCTCCATTCTGCAGCGGCAGACGCGGACGTCTCCCTGCGCCAGATCGAAGCGCGTCAGCAGTCTCCGGATCACCCGATCCTCTGGAACGTCCCGGAGACGGACTATCTGAAATTTTACCTATTCCAGGTGGTATAAAAATTCCGATAAAAAATCAGGGCATAAAGCATCAATATGACCTGCAGTTGTCAGCTTTTCTCTGATACAATTTGAGCAGGAAGCAAAGCGGCCGAGCGGAAAAGGGAGGGCCCGCGCGGCCTGAGCGCGGTCCAATGTCTTCTTCTGTTGTCAAGACCATCAAAAAAGGCAAGCGTAACGGGGAAATTTTACGAAATGGTTT
>DAWDUP010000139.1:0-5501 GCA_052346825.1 Candidatus Fimivicinus sp.
TTCTGATTTAATTCCCGCACTCCACGCTGATTTCATTAAACACCTTGAGCAATGCGTCGATTTCGAGCTGCTGTTTCTCCTCCCCGCTGACGTCCAAAACACAACGCCCCTCATGCATCATCACAAGGCGGGTGCCGTATTCCAGCGCAAAGCGCAGGTTGTGCGTGACCATGAGGGAGGTCACCTGCTTCTCTTTTACAAGCTTATCCGTGATCTGCATGACGGTTTCGGAGGATTTCGGGTCAAGCGCCGCCGTGTGCTCATCGAGGATTAATAGCTCAATATCCGTCATATTGGCAAGGATGAGCGCGAGCGCCTGCCGCTGCCCGCCCGAGAGTGTGCCGGCCTTGACGTTCAGCCGGTCCTCCAGCCCCATGCCGCAGGTTTCGAGCAGCGTGCGGTAGTAGTCCGTCCGGCGCTTATTCACGCCGCGGGAAAGGCCGTAGGATTTGTGCTTATTGTCCGCGAGCGCCATATTCTCTAAAATCGTCAGCTCGTCGCAGGTGCCCTTTTTCGGATCCTGAAAGACACGGCCAATCTTGTCCGCGCGTTTAAATTCCGTCATGCGGGTGATATCCTGATCCTTAAAAAAGACCTTGCCGCCTTCAACAGGCAGGGAGCCGCAAATGATATTTAACAGCGTCGTCTTGCCAGAGCCGTTGGAGCCGACGATGGAGACGAACTCCCCGTCCTTCACCTCAAAGCTGAACTGATCGAAAAGCGTCGTCTCATCCGGCGTGCCAATATGGAATTTCTTTGTAATTCTATCAAGCCTGAGCATCGCGCGCGCCCCCCTTTCTGCCGAACATCGTGGTGGAAAGCAATGCAAGTGTGAAGATCACTGCCATGAGAAGCTTCAAATACTGTGTGGGAAGGCCCAGCGCAAGCGCGATCGCGAGGCACGCCTTATAAAGGATCGCACCGATCAGCACCTTGCTCGTCGCGCGCAGGAACCGCACGCGGCGGAACAGGCTCAGGCCGATGATCACGGATGCAAGGCCAATGACCACCATGCCGACACCCATCTGCAGGTCGGCGGAACCTTTCTGCTGCGCGATGATCGAGCCCGCCATGGCGGCAAAACCGTTGCCGATGGCGAGGCCCAGAATTTTGGAGGAGCCGGGGCTGCGCGCGAGCATCGTAACATACTGCTCGTTGTTGCCCGCAGCCCGCAGCAATAGGCCGGATTTGGTGGAGAGATACCAGTCGAGCGCGTATTTGCAGACAATTGCAATCACCAGCGCCACGATGATGGGCCGCAAAGTATAGCCGCCTACTGATTCCGGCAAGAGGGACGCAGGTACGCTCGAAAAAATCGTGGGAGAGGTGAAGAACGACACGAGCGACAGCCCTCCCGTCCCCTTCATCACCAGCACCAGATTGATGGAGAGCAGGGCGGTCATCACGAGGATGCCGCACAGCAGCGGCCGGATTCGCAGCTTCACATTCAGAAGCCCCGTCACGCAGCCTGCCAGCGCGCCCGCCGCAAAGGAGAGCAGCACGCACAGCCATGGGTTGAAGCCCTGCAGGATCAGCACGCCCGTGAGTACCGCGCCCAGCGGCACCGTGCCGTCGACGGACAGGTCTGGGAAATCCAGAATGCTGTAAGTAATGTACACACCGTAGGCCAGGATCGCATAGACGAAGCCCTCCTCCAGCGTGGCCTTTAAGATGCCAAACAGTTCACTCATGATCATCCAACTTTCTTTTTGGAAAGGTATGCGGGGAAGCGCCGCTCGAAAAGCAGCCGACAGGCTGGCGCGAGGCCCCGCGCCAGCCCGTAGCAAAATACAGCTTGTTTATAGCGCCGGTTAGGAAGCGGTTGTCACCTTCTGTGCATCCTTGTAGGCCTCCGGCAGGCTCATCTTACATTTTGCAAGCACTTCGCTGTTGTAAACCGGGGCGCTGTCCTTCACGCGGGAAACCGGGATGCTGCCCGCATCCGCGCCGCCGAGCACTTGGCCGGCAAGCTTACCGGTCTCCTTGCCGAGGGCGACATAATCGAGGCTTTCAGAGGCAAGGCAGCCCTTCTCGACCTGCTCGATCTCGGAGCCGTAAACCGGGATACCGGCCTCGTTCGCCTTGGCGAGCACTACGCCGAGGTTATTCACAACGTTGTTATCCGTGAAATTGTTGATGCAATCGACCTTGGCGGCAAGCGTGGCGGCGGCCTGCGGGATATCGGCCGCGCTCTGCACGCCCATATCCACGATTTCAAAACCATATTTCGGCGCAAGCTCCTTAAACTGCTTCAGGTGAGAGACGGAATTTGCCTCACTCGTCGTATAGAGAACGCCGATCTTCTTTGCGTCCGGCTGCAGGGCGCGGATCATTTTCATCTGCGCTTCGAGATTCAGCAGGTCAGAAGTGCCTGTCGTATTGTTGCCGGGCTTGTCGAGCGATTCAACGAGCTTTGCGGCGATCGGATCGGATACCGCGCAGAACACGGTGGGGATATTCGCACTGCGCGCCGCGCTGTAAGCGGCGGTGGCGGCAGGCGTTGCAATGCCGATGATCAGGTCATATTTCTGGGCCGCCATATTGTTGGCGATCTGCGTTGCCATCTGGTCCTCGCCGTTGGCGTTCTGGAAGTCGATCTTGATTTTCTCGCCATCCTGATAGCCCGCTTCCTCCAGGCCCTGGATCAGGCCCTTGTAGCAGTTGTCGAGGGATGCATGCGGTGCATACTGGATGATGCCGACCTTCTTGATATCTCCGGTTGCGGCCGCGCCGCTTGCCTTACTCTCCCCATCCGTGCCGTTGCCGGTGCAGGCGGCAAACGCGCAGGCGATCATCATTACGCTCATTACAAGGGCGAATATTTTCGTAAACTTTTTCATGGTGATTTTTCCTTTCTTACTCTGATCAATTATCAAAACGGATTTGACCGGCGTGAGGTTGTTTCCTCCTGCGCCATCGTTTGCCCGGAACGCTCATGCCGCTCCCTCCCAACATTTCATAGAAATCAAAAAAGCCCTTGTCTCAACATTTCTGTTGGGACAAGAGCCTTATTTACTCCTGCGGTACCACCCGACTTGGCCTGCCTATTCCGCAAGCCCACTCTTTTCACGCACTGCCATGCGCGCTTCGCTGGTAACGGGTGAAGCCCCCGTCGCACCTAACCTCTCATTTCCAGAGGCTCGGATTGCCCTCGTAAGTCCATTCGCCGTGGTCTCCTTTGCCGCAATCGCACCGCCTGCAGCTCTCTTAGAAAGGCTTCACCATGGATACTACTCTTACTCACCGGTTTTCCGATTTGGATTTGTAGTTATTATATGCCGGGATGCTTCGTCTGTCAACAGCTTTTTTAAAAAATGCCCTTTGCGGGCTGCAATCCCCGCAGCGCCTTGCTTTTTGGGGCCTTCCATGCTATGATAGGGAACTGTTTACAATCGCTATTACCAAAAAAGGAGCTCTTTTCATGATCAGTACCTCCAATGTCAGCCTGCAATACGGCGGGCGCGTGCTCTTTGAGCGGGCGAACGTCACCTTTTCCGCCGGCAACTGCTACGGCATCATCGGCGCGAACGGGGCGGGCAAATCCACCTTTTTGAAAATCCTTTCCGGTGAGCTGGAGCCGAACAAGGGCGAGGTCGTCATCACCCCCGGCGAGCGGCTCTCCGTTCTCAAACAGGACCACTATGCATTTGACGAATACGACGTGATCCGCACCGTGCTCATGGGCAACCCGAAGCTCGTGGACATTATGGACCAGAAGGAAGCCCTCTACGCCAAAGAGGATTTCACAGAGGAGGATGGCCTGCTCGTCAGCGAGCTGGAGGCCGAATTCGCAGAGATGGACGGCTGGAGTGCTGAGAGCGACGCGGAAATCCTCTTAAACGCCCTCGGCATCGAAAACGAAAAGCACTATGCCAAAATGCAGGAGCTCGACGGTGACGACAAGGTCAAGGTGCTCCTTGCGCAGGCGCTCTTCGGCAACCCGGATATCCTGCTGCTGGACGAGCCGACCAACCATCTCGACCTCGCCGCTATCCAGTGGCTGGAGGACTTTCTGCTCGACTTTGAAAACACGGTGATCGTCGTCTCCCACGACCGGCACTTTCTCAACAAGGTCTGCACCCACATCGTCGATATCGATTACGGCAAGCTGACAATGTATGTCGGCAACTACGACTTCTGGTATGAATACACACAACTGGCCCAGCGCCAGCTGCGCGAGCAGAACAAGAAGGCGGAGGCGAAGAAGAAGGAGCTGCAGGAATTCATTGCCCGCTTCAGCGCGAACGCCTCCAAATCGAAGCAGGCCACCAGCCGCAAAAAGCTGCTGGAAAGCCTCGATATCGAATCCATGCCCGTCTCCTCCCGCCGCTATCCATTTGTGGCCTTCAAGCCGGACCGCGAGGTGGGCAACGACCTGCTCACCGTTACGGACCTGACGAAAACGATTGGCGACCGCACGGTGCTCGACCATGTGAGCTTCACGATCCGCCCGAATGAGAAAGTGGCCTTCGTCGGCTCGGACGCAGTGGCAAAGACGACGCTCTTCAAAATCCTAACCGGTGAGCTCGAGCCGGACGAGGGAAGCTTCAAATGGGGCGTGACGACGTCACTCTCCTATTTCCCGAGCGACAATTCCGCATTCTTCGACGGCTGCGAGCTCTCCCTCATTGACTGGCTGCGGCAATTCTCCCGCGAGCAGCTCGAGACGGATATCCGCGGCTGGCTGGGAAGGATGCTCTTCTCCGGCGAGGAGGCGACGAAAAAGGCGAAGGTGCTCTCCGGCGGCGAGCGTGTGCGCTGCATGCTGTGCAAGATGATGGTTTCCGGCGCGAATGTGTTGATCCTCGACGAGCCGACGAACCACCTGGATCTTGAAAGCATCACGGCGCTGAATAACGGCCTGATCAGCTTCCCCGGCACGCTGCTCTTCACTTCCCACGACCACCAGTTCGTGCAGACGATTGCGGACCGGATCATTGAAATTTTGCCGGATCGTGTGATCGACCGCAAGGAGACGTACGATGAATATCTTGCGTCGCTGGCGGAAGAGGATTTGAAGAAGCTGCGGTGATAAACGCGCCTCAGCCCGGCGGCGGCAGACAAAAGCAGACGGATAAAGCGCCCCCGGGCGGCTCCTGCATGACGGTAGCCACCCGGGGGCGCGCAATGGATGCGTTTATTGCCTGGGCTTCTCCTTTTTGAATGCGCCTATGATGGCGAGCAGCAGGCCCAGGCATATGAAGCCGAGACCAAGTGCAGAATAAAAGATCCATGGCTCCGGAAAAGCTAGGCAACCAGCCCCAGCCAAAACAAAAATTCCGCCTAAAATAAGCAGCTTCATCGCATACCCCCGCTTTCATGATGCTGTTTAGCGCATCATTTTGAATTTTTATGCAAATGCTTCCTCAGGTTTAGAAATTACTATTTATAATCCGTTTTTTCTTTTTTGAACGCCCCTATGATGGCAAGCAGCAAACCAAGGCAGATAAGAGCAAGGCCAAGTACAAGGAAAAAAGGAGTTACTTCGGGGAAGGAAAGGC
>DAWDUP010000139.1:5511-5838 GCA_052346825.1 Candidatus Fimivicinus sp.
CCCGCGCCTGCGACCGTAAATGTAAGACCTAATAAAAGTTTTTTCATTTTAATTTACTTAGAAGTTGCCCAGAATGCAACGGGAGCATCCGGTGCTTTATCGTACACTTTGTCCATGCTAATGGATATTGATCCGTTTGCCCCTGTTCCTGAGAAACTCAAAGAGGCGCTTGGAGCAATTGCCCAGTATTTATGAAAATAGCTCCCCACAGCAGATTCCCGTGAATTATCTGTTGTTCGCTTCGTCAATGCTACAGCAAGAACCCCTACATGTTTTACGACACCATACGAGTGTCCATTGCTATGGGTAAACATGAACCGAATATCG
>DAWDUP010000140.1:0-5826 GCA_052346825.1 Candidatus Fimivicinus sp.
AACGTGGCTTTGCGGCTGCCGGGCGGCGCTGTTTCCCCTTGTTTACCGATGCTAAGGTTGATTACGTCCCTTATCATAACAGAAAACAAAAAAATTGAAAAGGCTTCACGAAAAAAAGCGGGGAGGGGATGGACGAAACCGTTTCTATTTCTGCTTGCCGTGAAATTGCCTGCGCCTATGCCGCGCGGGCATTTGGACAGACTGCGGCCCCGCCGTCGGTGGAACATCCAATCGACGGTGGGGCCTTTCTCCCTCTCCAGTTTCAAGCGGCCTATCTTAAAGAATGATACAGATCAATCCGCTGCAGCCCTCGTTGATCACCTTCTCGATCGTCTCCTGCAGCTTCATCCGTGCGTCCGCCGGCATGCGGTAGAGCTTGTTATGCAGCCCTTCATTGACCAGCTGGTGCAGCGACGTGCCGAAAATATTCGACTCCCAGATTTTCTCCGGGCTGTCCTCGAACTCCTTGAGCAGGTACATCACCAGCTCTTCGGACTGTGACTCCGACCCTACGATCGGCGCAACCTCGGTGGTGATATTCGCCCGCATCATGTGGATGGACGGCGCCGAAGCGCGCAGACGTACGCCGTAGCGCCCGCCCTGCTTCATGATTTCCGGCTCCTCGAGGGATAATTCGTCGAGCGTCGGCATGACAATGCCGTAGCCTGTGGCCTCCACCTCGTCGAGTGCATTTTTCACGCGGTCGTAGGCCTTTTTGACCTGCGCAAGCTCCATCATGCAGTTCATCAGGCCCTGCTCGCTGTCGATCTCCAGCCCCGTCGCCTCGGCCAGGATTTTATAAAACAGCTCCTGATCCATCATCACATTGACGCGCGCGCTGCCCTCTGCCAGATTCATGTGGGAAATCTGCGCGGCCTCAATATATTCGCACTGTGTCAGCTTTGCAACCAAGCTGTTGACATCCCGCACATGCGATACCTCACCCGCCGCCTCCTGCACGGCGCCATAGGTTGCCTTGCGCAGCCAGTGCTCCGGGTCGAGCGAGGTCATCCAGCGCGGCATGTCGAGTGAAATCTCCCTGACCGGGAATTCAAAGAGCACCTGCGACAGGATCTGGCGAATCTCCTCCTCCTCGAGCTCCAGGCAGTTGACCGGCAAAACCGGCACGCCGTATTTCTCCGTCATCTGGGAGGCGAGCGCGCGTGCATTGTTCGTCTGCGGGTACATGCAGTTGAGCAGCACGATAAAGGGCTTGTTGAGCTCCTTGAGCTCGTTGACGACGCGCTCCTCCGCCTCCTCATACTCCGAGCGCGGAATGTCGCTGATGCTGCCGTCTGTTGTGATAACGAGGCCGATGGTCGAATGCTCGGAAATGACCTTGCGCGTGCCGATCTCCGCCGCCATATTGAAGGGGATTTCATGATCATACCACGGCGTTTTCACCATGCGCGGCTGGTCGCCCTCGATATAGCCCAGCGAGCTCGGCACAATATAACCCACGCAGTCGATCATGCGCACCTTGAAATGCGCCTGATCCGGCAAAGCGATCTCCACCGCGTCCTCCGGGATGAATTTCGGCTCGGTCGTCATGATCGTCCGGCCGGCTGCGGACTGCGGCAGTTCATCCGTCGCCCGCTCACGCTGGTAATCGCCCGTAATATTGGGCAGTACCAGCGTATCCATAAACCGTTTGATAAAGGTCGATTTGCCCGTGCGTACGGGCCCTACCACACCGATATAGATATCCCCCTGCGTGCGCTCGGCGATATCCTGATAGATATTACGGTCTTCCATTCGCTTATCCTCCTTACTGTCCGCGTTCTTTATATACCCGGAATGAGCAGCATGCATTTCTCCGGAACCTGTTCGCTCTCCAGATGGTTTTCACGCACGATTGCTTCCATCGTGGTGTTATAGCGGCGTGCGATATTCCATACGGACTCTCCCGCATCCGAGAAATAGATCGTCAGGGCAGCGGAGGTGGAGCGCTTGAGCTGTTCCTCATTGGGCCTAATCTCCGTAATCAGCCGCAGGCTGGTGGAGCAGAAGACGGAGGAGGTGATATTCAGTTCGATGCGAACCTCCATCTGGTCGCTTGCATTGAGCACATAATCCAGGGCCGTGACCTGCACGGTCGGATCGCAGCGGATTTTCTGCGCATCGGATTTGAGTGCGCGTTTGTATTCAAAATCCACCGGCCGTTCGAGATAATTCGGCTGTGCGTCATGGTCGAGCACCAGCATGCAGACCGTCACGGTGCCGGAAACCGTCAGCGTCCCGTCGGCAAAGGAGGAATTCACCGTCACATCTGAACACCAGAGGTCAAGTACTTTCGTCACGCTCGTGCCGGACAGGCTGACCGTATTTTTGCACAGAGACGTTTCATTGAACATCTCGATGAGCTGGTCAAGATCCACGCCCTTCTGCTCCACTGTCAGCTCGTACTGGGTGGAATACGCATCCGTTACGACGGGCACCTCCACCTCCCGGTAGGCGCGCACGCATGCGCAAACGCGCACATTCATATCGAGCAGCCTCAGTTCCCCGGAGGAATCGGATTTGGGCGTGACCTCCAGCCCCATGACCTCCAGGCGGATATCGCTGCCGCAATCCTCGTCGATGCCGTCCACCTCGACGATCTGGCTGATGGGCATCGTATGTTCGATCGTCTCCAGCTCGTTTTCATTGGTATCCGCGCAGTAGAGGGTTTTGATGACCAGCTCGCCCTTGATCAGGCATTTGTTTTGAATCACTTTGATATCCTGCGCGAGCGCAATGGCATTGCAGCGGATGATCTGCCCGACCGGCGCCTTGCTCTGCCCGATCTCCAACACCTCAGTCAGCGGGAACATCCGCTCCACCAGGCCGACGGCGCTGCTGGCCGTCTGCGTTTTCTTTTGCAGCTGGACCCCGCAGCCCTCCACGCCGGAAATCAGGTTTTCTTCCCGCCGGACGGTAACGGAGATATTGACGGAAACCGTCCCATGGATATCCGCGCGGCGCTGGCTGACCGCGCGGCAGTTCACATATTCCGCCTTCAGCCTGACGCTGACGCACGGGCCGTCCGGCAGGTTTTTCACCTCGACATATTTGGAAAACGGCAGGTTCTGTTCAAAGCACCGTACCCGCGCGTCCTCCCCGACATAGATGAGCCGGACGAGCACCATCCCATCCACTGTAATGCGTTCCCCGGAAACCTGCGTCCCCGTCACACGCGGCGTGACGGTGCATTTCAAAATCCGCAGTATGTCAGGGCAATAATCCGGCAGGGTGAGATCGCTGTCTACGGACTGTTCCACACTGCCTTCATATATCAACTCGTTGACACAAACGGCTTGCCTGAGCACCTCGAAATCCATAAGGTCTACCTCTCCTTCTCGGAAACAGCCGTGTGCCGGCCTTTCCTTGGTATTCGTTTCTATCCATCTATATTCACATCATGTCCTGCGTATGAATGGCAGGGGAAAAAATCCGTCTGTGGGCGAATGGAAAATCGTAATCGCTTTTTGTGACAATATCATTCTTTTATAAGATTATGATTTTTTCGCCTGATTGATAAAAAAATCAAAAAAACAATTGACAAAATCCGCGTCTCCGGCTATAATAATGACTGTCGCGCGAGAGTGGCGGAATCGGCAGACGCGCACGTTTGAGGGGCGTGTGGTAATCCCGTACGGGTTCAAGTCCCGTCTCTCGCACCATCCCCAAGGGCGATGGAGTTTTTCAGAAAGCTTCATCGCTTTTATATGCAGCTGTGGCGGAATTGGCAGACGCGCTAGATTCAGGTTCTAGTGAAAGCAATTTCATAAGGGTTCAAGTCCCTTCAGCTGCACCATGACGAGTGTTCTTATAGCATTTGAAACGCTGTAAGGACACTCGTCTTTTTTATTGTTTTCATCCGGCGATTTCTGCCGGGGCGTAGTTGACAAACACGCCCTTTCGGGTATTGACGGTCACATCAGGGATGGGCAGGGGCAGCATTTTAGGGATCGTGATTTCTCCCACGCAGTTATAATGGATGCGAAGCCGTTGCTCCCAAACACCATCAATTTTCTCCGCATGGTAAACCTCGATCTTCTCAACCAGCTCGTTGAGCATCCGGGGCGTGAGTTTCCGTGCGCGGGTGTATTTTCGCACCAAAGAGATGAACATATCCGTGGTCATGGCCTGACTGCTCTGCTTCTCGATTTCGGAGCGGAGCTTTTTGATTTTCTCTGCCAGTTCCTTTTGCTCGTCCTCATACCGTCTGGACATTTTCGCAAAACGGTCATCGGAGAGTTTGCCGGAAACATTATCCTCATAGATGCGTTCAAACAGCCCGTCCAGTTCCTCGTCACGGGCAAGCAGAACTTTCAATTCCCTCTCCTTCAGCTTGCGGTCGGTCTCCGCCGCTTGCTGGGAGTGCCCAATCACCGCTTTCAGAAATTCGTCCTCATAGAGGCTGGCGAACTTCGTCAAACGCCGGGTCTCACCAAGCACCACCTGTTCCAGGAAATCTACTCGGACATAGTGGGTGGAAGTACAGTTCCCACGGTTGCCCTTATAGTTGGAGCAGTTGAAATACTTGATCTCCGGATTTCCCTGATTGAAGTGGAAGTGAAGATTGCAGCCGCAGTCAGCGCAGACCAGCAGGCCGGAGAACATATTATGCTCGCCTTCGTTGGTGCGGCGCTTGCGGATTTTTCCCCGCTTCTGCTGTACCTGTTCAAATACGGATCGTTCGATGATCGGCTCGTGGACGTCCTTGAAGATGACCCAATTCTCACGGTCGTTCTCCAACCTCTTTTTGTTCTTGTAGGATTTGGAGTAGGTCTTGAAGTTGAGAATGTCACCGCAATACTCCTGCAAAGACAGGATTTTGGTCACGGTAGAACTATTCCACTTGGTAGCGGGCTGCTGCTTGCCCTTTCCTGGGCGCTTGATGCCCTTCTTTAGCCAATAGGCACGAGGGGTAAGGATTTCATCCCGTTCAAGCTGCGTGGCGATCTGCTCCGTCCCGTAGCCCTCCAGGGTCATGCTGTAAATCCGCCGAACTACCTGGGCAGCTTCATCATCCACGATCCATCGTTTCGGATTGTCGGGGTCTTTGATGTAACCGTAGGGAGGCTGGCCCATCGGCTCACCCGCATTTCCCTTGATCTTGTTGCTGATGCGCCGTTTCTTGCTGATGTCGCGGGCGTACCACTCATTGAACAGGTTGCGGATCGGCGCCAACTCATTCTCGCCTTCGGCGGTGTCGATGTTATCGGATACCGCCACCAGGCGAATGTCATGCTCCGGGAAAAATTCCTCGGTCAGCCTGCCGACCTCGATGTAGTTACGGCCCAAGCGGGAAAGGTCTTTGACAAATACTGCGGCGGCCCGCCCCTGCTCAAGCTGCTGGATCATCTCCACAAAACCAGGGCGGTCCATCGTGACGCCGGAAATGCCATCGTCCAGGAAATGAACCAGGTTGGTATAGCCTTTCTCCTTCGCCACTTTGGTCAACAGCTTTTTTTGATTGCCGATGCTGTAACTCTCACCCTCCAGATTATCGTCACGGGAAAGCCGTTCGTAGAGGAAAGCGGTCACATCACGGGATTTTTTGTTATTCGACTGTCTCATAAGTCCTCCTTTCTGGACAGCCGAACAGCGCATATCTTATATTCCCAATACAATTATACCGCTGTCCTCTGCCCGTGTCAGCCGAGTATGGAAAGTTTACATTTTCTCATTTTCGGCCTTCATCAATCGAAGGAGGACGCTGCCCAAGGTATCTGGGCTTTCCTCTTTGAAAACAGACTCTACGACAAACGACCTATTACCGAAGCGATAGGTCGTTTTTTCTTTCAAAGGGTTTTCCTGCGGCTTTTTACCGCTTGAAAC
>DAWDUP010000141.1:0-5743 GCA_052346825.1 Candidatus Fimivicinus sp.
TTCTGTTAAGTGTGGGTAACTCAACTTTAACCGATTTCGCCTCATCCTTCTACCTGTTTTCTCTCACTGTCCAATATCTATTGTAATCCTACATAAAAAAATTTACAGTGTATTGTTTGAAATATAACAATAAAAGCAATTAATAAAAAATATTAGGTTAATTAGAATTCAAGTTTTTTGATTAAAGGGATGTGTTACCAGCGAGTTGTGATATGATTTTTGGGAACAACAGGGGGGTTACGCAATGCGTTTTTATTCTGATTTATCTTAATAGGGCTTAAAAAGGAGCCATTGCAAAATTTAGGCATTTCGCAACAGCTCCTATGTGTTTGTTCAAGGCTCGTGCTCTTAAAATTCGTTTCTCAGCGGCACGCCGTTGGCATCCCTGTCGATCGAGCCGGTCAAAAGCTGGATCGCTTCCACCAGCGCCCAGATGCCCGCCGCGATCGCTCCCACGCCGCACAGCCATCCGCCGATCAGGGTTAGAAGAAGCTGTGCAATACCTTTACTGGTATAACCGAGATAAAAATTATGAATGCCCAGCGTGCCGAGCAGAAATGCCAGGATCACAGCGGCCAGCTTCGATTTTTGCTGCCCATAGGGCATGCTGCCCGGCGGCGTCTGCTGACCCGGCCGTCCGTAGGCATTTTGCGGCGCGCCGCAGTTCGAGCAGAAGGGCGCGCCATCCGAGCACTGCCCGCAATTGAAGCAATATTGGTTGCCAGAGCCTATCGGAGCACCACATTGCGTGCAGACATTTGCTCCCTCCTGAAGCATGGCCCCACAATTCTTACAAAACATATGTTATAATCATCCTTTCCATGGAAGCGGGAAGTCTTGGTCGGTCGGCAAGGCCTGATTTCGGACATACTGTTTGGCCGGAAAGCACAACACTGCGGCTTGAAAGCATTTTTTCAGCCTAGAACCTCCGTTCCATCATTGCCATCAGTGTATCATATCCACTGCTTCCGCACAAGAGTGTGCATGGTGGAATAAAGCGGCAGAAATACGCCTGGGTGTTCGAAACAACTCCGGTGTCTTTTAAGCTATACAGACAAAGCAGACCCATCCGCCATCCTCGCGGCGCTCTTTCACGGTGAAGCCATATTGCGCGAAGGCGGAGAGAATATCTTCCTCGCGGGTGTCGATGATGCCGGAGGTGATGAATACGGCTCCCGGCTTCATGAATTGCTTCACATTCCTGCAAAAGCGGATGATGACATCGGCAACAATATTGGCGACAACAATATCGAACTGCCCCTGCACCTGCTCGGTCAGATCGCCCTGCAAAACGGTGAATTGCGGCGCGGAGAAGCCGTTTTCCTTTCCATTTTCCACTGCGGTTTTCACAGCCAGCGCGTCGATATCCACCCCGGTAGCGCTTTTTGCACCGAGCAGCAGGGCACCCAGGGAGAGGATGCCGCTGCCACAGCCGATGTCGAGCAATTCGGTTTCCGGCGTTACATAGTTTTCGAGTGTTTCGAGGCATAGGCGCGTTGTATTGTGCCCGCCTGTGCCGAAGGCGAGTCCGGGCTCCAAATGAAGGACCTTTCGGTCCCCGGCGTCATATTCCTGCTCCCAGAGCGGTCGGATGAGCAGCTTTTGACCGATGGGGAGGGGCTTGAAATACTGTTTCCAATTGTTTTCCCAGTCCTGCGCCCGGCAGACAGCCGTTGAAATTTGGTGGCGAATGCCGGCGGCGTTGTAGCGTTCGCTCAGGAAGGCGAGCGATTCCGCAGGGTTTTCTTCCGGAGGCAAATAGACGTGGATGAGGCCCTTTGTACGGTCTTTCTTCAATAGCTCCTCATCAATCAGGTCAATGTGCGCAATTTCCCGGGCTTCCATTTCTAAATTCCGGTAGTCCTCCATATAAATACCATAGGGGACAACCATCTGCGCGATATCACCGGCGCGGTCGATGTCGTCTGCATCTGTTTCAATGACGATTTCCGTCCAATCCATTCTACAGCATTCCTTTCCGGCGGGCAGGCCGCCTCTCAATTTCACGAAGCGGGGGCAACTCTTGTTCTTATTATTATAACATAATTCTATCATATCGTTTGGGAAAATGCGTGAGCGGTCAATGGCGGAAGAAAAATTTTTCGGCTCATTATTTGTTCGCTCGGCGGAATCTCTTATTTGATTTATAATAAACACGCATTTTTATTTGTCATAATTCACAATTTATAGTTTAATATTTGTATTAAATGTGGAAATTTCTAGACTCTACAAATTTGTGGCAACTTTTCGTCAGTTTTTATGGTAAAATATAAAATATTGTGTATGAACGGGGAGAGTGGCTGCTCACCATCCCCTGCCAATTCATTTTAGAGAAGGATGATGAAACGAATGAAAAGCTGGAAGTCAGTCTGTCTGATGCTCGTTTTCGTTCTCATGCTTGTCGTGTTTGCCGGCTGCTCCGGCGGAGGCGACGCAGAGCAAGAGAGCACTTCGGGCGAAACCACGCCGACCACTTCGCAGGTGTGGACGCGGGATCGCATCACGGTCTCCTCAGAGCCGAAGGACCTGCATTATGAAAATGGAAATCTTGTCATCGACGCAACCGTCGCCAGTGGGATTGATACTGTCGACGATGATGGCAACTCCAACGAAGGCCTCAAGTATTTTGAGAATATCCGCTTTGACGTTTATCTGACCGTCAAAAAAAATGTGGCGGATGAAAACGAAAAGGGTGAGGAATTCAAAGTCGCTTCGGCCACGTTCTCTGAAAATCCGTTTATCCTTAAGAAGAATTCCTCTGTCCGGCATACGTTTACCTTTGCACCGGAAAGCCAGCTGGTGAAAAATATCGACCTGTCAAAGGTCAGCAGCGTACGCATCGGCCTGAGCCAGGAGCTCGACTGAGCGCATCACGGATTATATTAAGCAATAAAGAAAGGATTTCTGCAATATGCCGAAGAAAAATCTACGGGACCATACCACCCGGGAAATTATCGCGTTCTCCCTGCTGCCCTTTGGTCTGCTGACGATCCAGACGCTGATCAATACGGCGCTGAACATGTATCTGACAGACGTTTTGGGCCTGACGCTTGCGATGACAGGCGTCGTGCTTTCCGCCACAAAGATATGGGATGCGGTCAACGACCCGATGATGGGCCTGATCGTCGACCGTACCCGCACCAAGCGCGGCAAGTGCCGCCCCTATATCCTGTGGACGGTCATCCCGGTCGTATTGGCGACCTCTATGCTATTTTTCCCTGTTAACTTTGGCCAGAAGGGCAATTTTGCCTATGCCATCATCGCCTATCTGCTCTACTACACAGCCTATACGGCACTGGATATCCCCTATCAGGGCCTGACGCCTCTGGTCTTCCCAGAGAACCAAAAGCGTGTTAAGGCGATTTCCGTGAGCAATATCGTCGGCTCGATTGGTACTGTTTTGCCCTCCGTCCTCTTCTTTACGATCGCGGGTTTATGGGGCAACCAGACGGTTGAGCAGGAAAAGACCGGCTACTTTATGGCGGCTCTGATCTTTTCCGTAATGGCTGGTATCTTTATCGCCTCATCCTATTTCGGCATCAAGGAAAAGGTCTATGTTAAGCCGGAAAAAACCAATTATATTAAAGGGCTCAAGATTGTGTTCAGCGATAAGAAGATGGTGATCCTCGTTGTGGTGGCCTTCTTCTCCGCAATTGCGAATCTTGGCGCTATTTTCCTGCCTTACTTCGCAAAATGGAACTGCATCGGCGTGCTGCCGATGGATCAGATCATGGCTTTCCTGAACAACCTGATCTACAAGCTCATCCATGTGGAGGTCAATATCAACCTCACTAACGAGGGCTTGCTGACCCCGCTGCTTCAGATCGGCAGCGGCATTTCCTACATGCTGTCCATGGCGATCATCCCGCCGCTGCTCAAGAAGATGAGCAAAAAAACGCTGTGGATCTGGATGTCCCTTCTGGGCGCGGTAGCCGATATCCTGACCTTCATCATCGGCATGTATATCATCCCTTACAATACGCCGGCGGGCCTTGTCACCTATAACGTGCTGCGCTTCTTCACCAATTTCCCGGTTGGGATGACGGTGGTGCTTCTGATTGCCATGTTCTCCGACCTGGTCGACAATCTGGAGATGAAGAGCGGCGAGCGGCTGGAGGGCACGGTGTTCTCCTTCCGCAGCCTGATCAACAAGATTTCCATCGCGCTGTTCAATGTTATCGTGCTTGCGATCGTCAACGGCTTCGGTTATATGGTGGGCGACAAGATCACCTCCGGCGGCGGCCTGATGCTCGGCATGACCTCCATGAGCCAGAACTATACCGTGCCGCTGACCGGCACGCATTATGAGACGGTGCTCACTGCGATCTTCTTCATGCTCACGGGCCTCGGCGCAATCGGCCTCATCCTGCAGGCCATTCCGATGTTTTTCTATAAATTTGATGAGAAGAAATTCGAGAAGGAGATTGCGTCCTTCCGCGAGGAGAAGGAGCACAGGCTGCAGGCGGAAATTGAAAGCGCGGAAGCGCTGGAAGGAGTCCACTTCGAGGGCTGATCTGAAAAAGCGAAAGCATATTTGCTGAATAAGGGGCCGTTGCAAAGTTTTATATTTTGCAGCGGCCTCAGCTTATCGATAAAGGAAAAAGCATTCGTTAAGCGATACAAAAGTGATTTGAAAAAATTGAAAAAATGTGATTTCGCTGACGCGACTTTATTTTCAATGATATTTGAATCACGGATCAGGGAACGGGAACGCGCTCATGCCGCAAATGATCATAAAAATAGAAAAAAGCGGCTTGCCCTTCATGGTAAGCCGCTTTTATCATGTAAAATAAAATTAATAGTGACATAGTTATTTATAACGCAATTAATTCTATAAAATTTTTAGAATAACTTGGCAAATAGGTCTGACGCAATTATAATTGTGTCAGACCTATTTCAAAAGGAGGTATTAAACTGGAAGTAGGGAAGAGAGGCCCTAAAACGGATAATCCCAAAGCCTATAAAATCACTGTGAAATTGGATCAGGAAGCAAAGGACATTTTGGATCGTTACACAAAACAAGAATCCATATCTGTTTCTGAATCCGCTCGGCGCGGGATTAAGATGTTAAAGGGAAACCTCAAAAAATGAAAGGAAGCGGCGTACCCTCGCAAAAGAATACCGCCACTTCCAGTACGGCAACCGCCTAAAAAGCGATCACAGCGTAAATATTTTACCATAAAATCAGTCGTTTGCAAATGATTTTATGCATGCGCATGCGATTCTTTTACAAGCGTTGCACGAAATTTGAAAGGAATGTGCACCATGCTTTACAGTGAAAATTTTAATCTGATCGAGGAATTGTACTTCGGCAATATCTGCCCCAACGAAAAATGTTTTGATCAAAGCTCGCGCTACGCTTCCTTCTCCGGCAATGAGGAGAAGCTTCTCGCGTATTTCAAAGCGCATACCGGCGCCGAGGAAGAGCAGCGCCTTTTCACCCAGCTCATCAACGCGCAGGGCGAAATCCAGCGCTTTGGCGAGCTCGACCGCTTCATCGAGGGCTTCCGGCTCGGTGCAAGGCTGACGCTCGACACGTTCCTCCTCCCGCAGCAGAGTGTCGTCCGGGATATTTGCTGAAAAATACACCCTATCCACTTCTTCCACAAAGCCCGGCCGAGCACTCATTGTGTACGCAGCCGGGCTTTCGTCTGCTTATTTTACGCTTTCGATCAGCGCATGCAGACCGTTCACTACCGTGGAGCCAGCCCTGCCTCCCAGGGATACCACTTCCTCATTGACA
>DAWDUP010000142.1:0-469 GCA_052346825.1 Candidatus Fimivicinus sp.
GCGAGAATCTCGACGATCTATTTCAGGTGGGCTGCATCGGCCTAATCAAGTCCATCGACAATTTCGATGTGGAGCAGGGAGTACGCTTCAGTACCTATGCCGTCCCTATGATCATTGGGGAAATCCGCCGCTATCTGCGCGATAACAATTCCGTGCGCGTGAGCCGCTCCATGCGCGACACGGCTTACCACGCCATGCAGGCCAAGGAGCGCCTTGTAAATGAATTGCAGCGCGACCCAACCATTGAAGAAATTGCAAAGGAGCTGGACCTGCCCAAGGAGACTGTGGTGCTCGCCATGGAATCGATCGTGGAGCCGGTTTCCCTCTATGAGCCCGTTTATTCCGACGGCGGCGACACGATCTATGTCATGGATCAGATCGGCGACCAAAACAGCGATGACAGCTGGGTTGACGAAATCCTCCTGCGCCAGTCCATCAAGGATCTGAATCCCAGGGAGAAAAAAATCCT
>DAWDUP010000142.1:479-2964 GCA_052346825.1 Candidatus Fimivicinus sp.
GGGCAAAACGCAGATGGAGGTCGCCAAGGAGATTGGCATTTCGCAGGCGCAGGTCTCCCGGCTGGAGAAAGGTGCGCTCAGCCAGATCAAAAACCAGGAGGGCTGACGCAGAGCGGAAGGCATGCTAAATTAAGATCCGATTGACGCAAATGACAATTAAGCACCTTATGTGGATATTCGTTCGAATTCGCTAAAGAGGGTACGGTAAAAAATGCCTTGCAATAAAGTAGGGTTTGTTTTGCTGTATCTCTTGCGCAATTCTAAACGAAATTGCAGGAAATGTTTTTTTCATACCCAAAAATAGAAAATCGTCGCCGCCAGCTTCCACGGGCATTCCGCGCGGTGGGGCTTACGCACGACACGACGCCTGCGTCGATCCGCTGCATACAGTGGCTTTGCCTGTTGCGATGCTATGTAGAACAGGTCCTGCGCATTCACTCTGAGCCGCCCTCTGCCAACTGAGTCAGCGCATGTAACGAATTGATCCGATGCGCGGAATGATCCAAAAAAAATCGTTTTATTTGGTTCGTTTCGGTTGATTCAAATAAAATACTATGCTAGAATATAATTCAATCCAATTTGAAACGTTATAAATTCCCAGACAAATAGCAATCCACAGAAACCACCCAGTTGCTCCTGAAAGCCATGAAAAATATCAATCGAAACGGAGGAGAAGAAAAATCGCTATTCCGCACTGTCCCGCAACGGCAATTCCCACGTATGACAGTGCGCTCCCAGACGAAATCAACAAAAGAAGAAGGGGTACATATAGTGAAGGGTTCCAATGCATCAATGATAACAAAAGCAAAAGGGCTGATAGACAATGTCAGGCTCCACTGGAATGAGCCTGCCGAGGGCCGGTATATGCCGTTTAAAGAAATTCTCGCATATGCGGGCGGCGGAATCGGCGTTAAGTTTCTTGCCGTCATGGCAGTCAATATGATCTTATCCACCACCAACGTGCTCATCGGCAATACGATCGGCATCGCTCCGATGGATATGTATGTTCTTTATGTGCTCTCTGTTTTATCCAACATTCCCCTGTCCGGGATTCGCGCCAATATCATCGACAATACAAGAAGCAAAGAGGGCAAATACCGCCCCTATATCATAAAAGCAGGTATCCCTAGCGCGCTGATCACGATTTTATTCGTCTGGTTCCCGTACGACCAGCTCGAAAGCATCGTCGGGGCGGGCAGCATCTTCGGCAAAACAAAGGCTTATGTTGCAACCTGCGTTGTTGTGCTGCTGCTGAATTTCGCACAGCAGTTTTTTTACAATTTCTTTTACGAGGCCTATGATAACCTGCTCCACGTCCTTTCGCCCAACTCGCAGGAGCGCACGGACGTCGCTTCCGTCAAGGGCGTTGTTTATTCTCTCGCGCCCTCGATTCTCGGGCTCGTTATGCCGCTGTTCGCGCAATGGTTTACGAATAACAACATGTATGATATCCGCCTCTACCGGTATATTTATCCGCCGCTTTGCATTTTGTCAATTGGGCTTTGCATCGTCATCTATGCAAATACGAAGGAAAAAATCGTACAGGCAAAAACGCATATCATCCAGATCAAATTCATGGACTCGCTACGCGAAGTGGTTCGGAACAAATATTTCTGGATCATTGCGCTGGCAGGCTGGCTGGGGTTCCTGGAATCGGCGGTCAGCACCCTGCTGCAATGGCTGTATAACTACGGGGGCGTGTGCACGGGCACGGAATACTCCATCATCATGCTATTCTGCCAGAACGCGGGGCTGGTCGGCATGCTCCTTGCGCCATTCTGCATCCGGAAGTGGGGCAAAAGGGGCGTTCTGATCATGACGAACGTTCTCAACGTCGTGTTCATCCTGCTGATGTATCCCTTTATGAACAGCCTCATCCTGCTGGTGATCTGCTTCTGGATGAACGCCTTGGCAAACGCTTTTGCTCAAATTCTTACCCCCACCATTCAGGCGGATATTAGGGATTATCAGCAATATGTCAGTGGCGAGCGGATCGACGGCATGTTTTCAACGATCACCGCACTCGGCGGAATCGTAACGCTGGCGACAAGCGGCGTTCTGCCGATCATTTATGAAACGTTCGGCATCAACGAAACCGTTGCCCGCCAGGTGATGAACAACTCCGCGATCATGAACCGCGTGATGGATAACGGCTCCGTTGTGGGCGAGGTGATTCAGAAAGCATTGGAGAACGGAAGCGCAAATATTTCCTATTTCTCCCTCTACGATCCGGCGATTCTCTCCTCTATGCTGAAAATTCTGATTCTGGTTTCCGTCGCGGGCGCGGTGATCAATGTCATCCCTTATTTCTTCTACGATCTGACCGAGCTCAAACAGCAGGGAATCATCAAGGTGCTGAAAATCCGCGCCTTTTTCGAGGATTATGGCAACGGTACGTTGAGCGACCGCGACTTGGTGGAGGTGGTCGACCTCGTCGAAACGGCCAATCAACTGGCTGGCGAGGAGCCGCTGCCCCTGACCCGTT
>DAWDUP010000142.1:2974-5731 GCA_052346825.1 Candidatus Fimivicinus sp.
CGTTCAGAGATTAAGCGCGCGCGCAAAGCAAAGGATCAGGTCGCATTGATTCAGGCTAAGCATGCCTACCGGGAAGTGGAAAACCGGAATACGGAGATTGCGCTTGCGTCGTATGTGCTCAAGGAATTGCACCGATTTGACAGCCCGCTTGGCAAGCTCCAGGTGGAAAACGCCGGAAAAATTGTGCGCGCCGGGCTGGAAGGGCTCGAAAGGATATCCATCAAAGAAGTGAAAAGCGAGCTGAAGGCTGCGAAACAGCTTTCGAAAAAGACGGAGGAAGAGAAGGAAATCCGTCAATACGCCATCCACTTCCATAGAACGAGACTGACCGCGCGGAAATACCAAAAAAAATATTACGACGGCAAGGAGGCGGTCCTCCGCCGGCCGGACGACTCCCATCTCAATGAGCTGTTCCGCATGGAAGCACTGTATGACGAACAGGAAGAAATGCTTTACAAAAAGCTTTACGAGGCAAGGGAATCAAAGGACAGCAACGCTGTGAAATTGGTAAAAGCGGAAATCAAACAGCTGATGCAACAGATCAAGAAGCTGAACAAAGCCATCCGCGACGAACAAAACAAGAGAACCTTTTACAACCGCGCCGCAAAACCGTGGCTCGACGCGGTCAGGCTGCTCAGGCAGGCAGAGAATTATACGCATTTTTCTGAGATCAGGGACCGCTATGAGAATGCCAAGCAGAAAATTGCCGCTGCCAATACCATATGACCGCGCTTTCGCTTGGCCCGTGCTCCTCCACTGCATCATAACCGAAAGCCGGGGTTGTGCAGGGCAACATCATTTTCACTTCCGCAAGGCGGGTGTTCCTTCTGAGAATGCTTGCCTTGCGTTTTTATTTCGTGTGTTCTGCCTGCTGCATGCCCGGCAGGCCCCCTCTGACAAAAAAGCTGGACATCCCGGCCAAAAAAAGGTATAATATAGAAGTATATTTTTTAAAAAGAGAGAGCAAGGTTTTTATGCTTCCGGACGGGAAGGATCTCTGGAAGCCGGATTCGTTGAATCCCCCGAACCTTTCAGTCTCCACGGAAAGGATGGTTATCCACATGACGAATTCCAACAACATCGACTTTTCGGAAATCACGCCGCAGATCCATGAGCTTGCCCAGCGGTGTATCAACAAGAATGCAATTGATCCCACGCTTTATACGAAATATCAGGTCAACCGCGGCCTGCGGGATTTAAACGGAAAAGGCGTTTTAACGGGACTTACCGAGATTTCGGAAATTCAGTCCTCCATCGAGGTGGATGGGAAGTCTGTCTCCTGCGAAGGAAAGCTCTTCTACCGCGGAGTCAATGTTGAGGACATCGTGTCAGGCTTTCTCAGGGAAAAGAGGTTTGGCTTTGAGGAAACAGTCTATCTGCTGCTGTTTGGCGATCTGCCGAATAAGGAGCAGCTCGATGAGTTTACCCAACTGCTTGCGCGCTACCGCTCGCTTCCGCCGAGCTTTGTGCGCGATGTCATCCTGAAGGCGCCGAGCTCCGATATGATGAATACACTGGCGCGCAGCGTTCTGACGCTTTACTCCTATGACAACAATGCAAACGATATCAGCATTGATAACGTCCTGCGCCAGTGCCTGCAGCTGATTGCCTCCTTCCCCCTGCTATCCGTTTACGGCTATCACGCCTACAATTATTACCACAACGGCGAGAGCCTCTTTATCCATAACCCGTTGCCGGAGCTATCCACAGCGGAAAATATTCTGCGCATCCTGCGCCCGGACAGCAGCTATACGGAGTTGGAAGCGAAAATTCTCGATCTCGCACTTGTGCTGCACGCCGAGCACGGCGGCGGCAACAATTCCACCTTCACGACGCACGTGGTCTCCTCTTCCGGAACGGATACCTATTCCACCATTGCCGCTTCCCTCGGCTCGCTCAAGGGCCCAAAGCACGGGGGCGCCAATATTAAGGTCGTCCAAATGTTTGAGGATATGAAGCGCAGTATTGCCAACTGGAAAAACGAGGACGAGGTAGCCTCCTATCTTAAAAAGCTTCTGCACAAGGAGGCGTTCGACCGCGCAGGCCTCATCTACGGCATGGGGCACGCCGTCTATTCCCTGTCCGACCCGCGTGCTAATATCTTCAAGGGCTTCGTGGAACGGCTGTCCGAAGAAAAGGGGCGCACAGACGAATACGAGCTCTATTCCACCGTTGCCAAGCTCGCCCCGGAAATCATCGCCGAGGAGCGCCGCATCTACAAAGGCGTCAGCGCCAATATCGATTTCTACAGCGGCTTTGTATACAGCATGCTCGACCTGCCCATGGAGCTGTATACCCCAATTTTTGCAATCTCCCGCATCGCAGGCTGGAGCGCGCATCGCATTGAGGAGTTGATCAACGCCGGTAAGATCATTCGCCCGGCTTACCGCAATGTAGCGCCCCGCAGGCCTTACATTGCGCTTTCCGACCGCTGATCATTACAAACATTACGCCTGAAAAGCATACAAACCGTTTCCAAAAAAATCGAGCGGAGGGCAAAAATTCGGGAACTGCTGCAGGTGAGCAATCAGCAGTATGGTCGGCATTCAAAATCTGTTTAAGGAAACCATTGCCAAGTTCATGGAAAATATCCTTGACGAGGAGCTAGACGATGAACTGGGCTGCAAATATGGCTGCCGCAGTAAGGGACACAGGCAGCAGCCGAAATGGCTGCCCCGGACACCTTTTCGGACCGCTGGGATCAGAGAAATACCCGAACATTGCTCCGTCCTGGCGGGAGAACTGGGCCAACCTGAG
>DAWDUP010000143.1:0-1203 GCA_052346825.1 Candidatus Fimivicinus sp.
GCGCGGCCTGAGCGCGTTCCGATTTCTTTTTCCGTTGTCAAGGCAATCAAAAAAGAAAGCGTAGTGCAGAAATTTTACGAAATTGTTCTTGTACATTTTGACGAGACGATATCCCTTTTTCGACACGCTGACGGCGGGTCTTGTGTACCCGCCCATTCTGGTTCAGAATCAGATCATACGATAAAGATGTTTTTAAAATGGAGGGTTCTCATGCTTCTTTCCTTTGGCTACGGCAAAACAACCTTACACTATGATGTTCCGGATGAAAATCTCCTCGGCATCCTCATGCCGAATGAAACGCCTGCCGCCCTCACCGGCGAGGCAGAGGTAAAGCGCGCGCTGCAAAATCCGATCGGGACGAAGCGCCTCAAAGATATTGTACATCCAGGCGAAAAAATCGCCGTCGTCACAAGCGATATCACGCGCCCCATGCCAACGTATGCCGTCCTGCCGTATGTGGCGGAGGAGCTTGCGCTTGCGGGCGTGCGGGATGAGGATGTTACCATTGTGTTCGCATTGGGCATCCATCGGGAAATGACGCCGGAGGAGATGCGTAAGGTGGCCGGGGAGGAGATGTACCGCCGCTTCACCTGCCTGAATGCGAGTAAAGAGTATACGCATCTCGGCGTATCGAAAAACGGCACGCCGGTCGATCTTTTTACACCCGTCGCACAGGCAGACCGCATCATCTGCCTGGGAAATATCGAATACCACTATTTTGCAGGCTACAGCGGCGGCTCCAAGGCCATCATGCCGGGCGTGTCCACGCACGATGCGATCCAGGCCAACCACAAGCGTATGGTGGACGAACGCGCGCACGCGGGCAATCTTGAAACGAACCCCGTGCGTATTGATATCGACGAGGTGGGATCCTTTGTCCACATTGATTTCATCGTCAACGTCGTGCTTGATGAGCACAAGAAAATCCGTCACTGCGTCGCAGGCCACTATATCGAGGCGCATCGCGCGGGCTGCCACCTGCTCGACAAAATGTATCAGGTGGAGATTCCTGCAAAGGCGGATATCGTGATCACCTCGCCCGGCGGCTTTCCGAAGGATTTGAACCTCTATCAGGCGCAGAAGGCGCTCGACAATGCCAAGCATGCCGTGCGCGACGGCGGCGTGATCGTCTGGCTAGCCGCGGCAGGTGAAGGCTTGGGCGAGGCCACGTTTGAAAAATGGATGCTGGGCCATGAGAAGAGC
>DAWDUP010000143.1:1213-5657 GCA_052346825.1 Candidatus Fimivicinus sp.
AGAGCCATGACATGATCGAACATATCAACCGCGAATTTGAGCTCGGCGGGCATAAGGCGGCGGCGATTGCAATGGTGCTGGAAAAATGCCGCATTCTCTTTGTCAGTAGCCTCGATGCGGATTTTGTGCGCAAGATCCATTTGGAGCCCTTTGCAACGCTCGACGAGGCGATGGAAGAAGCCTTCCGCGCGATGGGGAAGGCTTCGAAGGTGTTCGCTATGCCCTATGGCGGCTCGACGCTGCCGGTGTTGTCAGATATCCGATAACAGACGTCAGATTGCGGCCCTATAAAGAGGGCTTTTTATCGAAAGGCAAGTGCTCTTCTTTTAACTTTTTGCGAAAGAATGAGTTGTTTTTATGTCGGAGAAAATCAAAGAAGGTATCATCGGCACCGACGGCATTATCAAAATTTTGTGAAAACCGTTGCCGTTTTTATTCGCCTTTTTCCGTGTCTCCTTTGGATGGTTGTAGCAGGTAAGAAATGGATTTGACAACCAAATTCGGAGTATGATATTATTCATAAAAAGGGAAGATTTATGTGAAATTTTTATGTAAATTTTTTGACATATGATAAAAACGATCCATCCAAATTCGAATCAAAGGAGAGAATCACATGAAATTGCAACGGACGAAACAGGGCTCCTTCGGTGCACGCGACAAGATCGGTTATATGATGGGGGATTTCGGCTGCAACATGTCGTTCCAGCTCGTCAGCTCCTATGCCATGATCTATTTTACCCAGGGCATGGGCCTTTCGCTCGGCTCCTGGGCCGCCATCGTCGTGCTGGCGAAAATTTTCGACGCGATCAACGACCCGATCATCGGCGCATTGGTGGACCGGCGCAAGCCCTCGAAGAGCGGTAAATTCAGGCCCTGGATTCTCTATAGCTCGTTTGCCATCCTGCTGACCACAACGCTGTTTTTCATGGATATCCGTGCGCTGTCCTATGGCCTGCGGTTTGCCTACTGCCTGATCATGTACTGCCTGTGGTCCATCGCCTATACGATGGCAAACGTCCCCTATGGCTCTCTGAACGCTGTGCTGACGGACGATATTGCGCAGCGGGCATCGCTTTCCTCTCTGCGCAGTATCGGCGCAGGGCTTGCAGTACTTCCGATCATGCTGCTCATGCCGAAGCTGATTTACGGGGAAAAGGACGCCGCCACCGGCATCTCTCCGATTCTTCCCGAGCGCTTTGTTTGGATCGCACTGGGCGCTGGGCTGATTGGGCTGATAGGTTTTATGCTCTTGTATTTCCTGACGCGGGAACGGATTGTCGCCCCGGATAAGGAGCAGGCCAAATATGAATTCAAAACGGCCCTCAAAGCCTTTGCAAGGAACCGCCCTGCGATCGGCATGTGCCTCGCATCTTTTGCCCAGCTTGCCTGCTTCATGACCATCATGACAATGTTCCAGTATGTCTTCCAGGTTTATTTCAAAAATACGGATATGATCATTCTGGGCAGCGTCGTTACATCTCTGCCGATGGTGCTTTTCATCCCGTTTGTCTCCAAGCTTACCAAACGGTTCGGCAAAAAAGAAATGTCTGTTTGGCCGATGCTCGGCGCAATCGCCATTTTGCTGGTGATGCTATTTATCGATTTTCCGCGCAATACGACAGGCGGCTGGATTTATCTGATCCTGATCGGGCTTGCCAACGGCTGCACCGGCCTGTTTACACTTGCTACATGGTCCTTTGTGGCGGATGCGGTGGATTATCAGGAACTGCAGACCGGGCGGCGTGAGGAGGGAACGGTATACTCTATCTATTCCTTCGTGCGCAAGGTAGCGCAGGCGGTCTGTCAGGGAATGATGGCATTGCTGCTTGCTGCTGTCGGCTTCGATACGCAGAATGTCGTTGCGACGACCGACCAGGCGGCGCTGAACGTCGTACGGCTGTCGATCTGGCTGCCGCTTGTGGGAGCGGTTTTGATGTTCCTGTCCCTGATGTTCGTTTATAATTTGGATAAGAAAAAGACCATTGAAATGTCCGGACGGCTCAAGAGTGTGCATCATGCGGAGATAGAGCTCGATACGCTGGAGGAGCCGGATTCAAATTGAAAATATGATGGCAAAACATTTCAGGATAGAAGGAGAAATGAACGATGAGGACCATTTTTCCAATCAATGAAGGCTGGAATTTTGAGAAGCAGGGCGAAACATCCCATGTCGACCTGCCGCACTGCTGGAATGCTGTGGATGGGCAGGAGGGCGCAGATTATTACCGCGGTGAATGCATTTATACAAGGCCGCTGCCGGAAACATTCGGGATCACCTATCTGGAAATCGGCGCGGCCAATTCGGTGGCTTCCGTGTCGGTCAACGGGAAAACGGTCGGAACGCATAAGGGCGGCTATTCCCTCTTTCGGTTCGATTTGACTCCGTATTTGAATGCGGGCGGGCCGAATAGCGTCCGAATCGCCGTAGACAACAGCGATTTTGAGGATGTGTATCCAAGCAACGCGGATTTCACCTTTTACGGTGGAATTTATCGCGATGTCAACCTGATTACAGGCTTGGACGAATGCCATTTCAGCCTGAAAGAAGGGCTTTGCGGTGTGTATGCGGAGGCATCCGTCCGGCAGAAAACGGGCATTCTGCACATCGAGCCACATATCGCCGGAGATACGCGGGCTGTGAGAGCTGTCTATACCGTGTTAGACCGGGACGGCGTTGCCATAGCACAGCGGGAAGCGGATGCCGGCGCGGAAATTACGGTTGAAATCAACGCCCCTGTTTTGTGGAACGGGCTTGAAAATCCGTATCTCTATACGGTACGCGCCTCTTTGTTTCGCGGCGATATAGAGATCGACGCCGTGCAGACACGAATCGGCTTCCGGACGATTTCTCTCGATCCCGAAAAGGGCTGCTTTTTAAACGGAAAGCATATCAAGCTCAAGGGCGTTTCCCGGCATCAGGACCGCTACCATATGGGCAATGCCCTGACGGAGAAGGAGCACCGGGAGGATCTGGCTCTCATCCGGGAGGTTGGCGCAAACTCGATCCGCCTGGCGCATTATCAGCAGGATCAGAAGTTTTATGATGCCTGTGATGAGATGGGTTTCCTGGTCTGGGCCGAGGTGCCGGTGATCTCTCATTTCGTCGATGCGAAATTTGAGAATGCAAAACAACAGCTGACGGAGTTAATCACCCAGAACAAAAACCATCCCTCCATCTATTGCTGGGGCGTGCAGAATGAAATCACGATGAACGGCAAGGCAAAGACCCTGGAGCCGGGCATCCGTGCGCTCAATGATCTTGCGCACAGGCTCGACTCCACAAGGCCTTCAACCTCTGCGCAGGTGATGATGTGCGGCACATCCTCGCCGATGAACCGGATTACAGACCTGCAGGGCTACAACCTCTATTTCGGCTGGTATATGCAGACCTATCATGCGATCGACCAATGGTTGGATAAATTTCACGCGGAGTATCCCGATATCCAGCTGTGCCTTTCCGAATACGGTGCGGAGGGTATCCTCCAATACCAGACCGACCAGGGTGTGCAGGGCGACTACAGTGAAAGCTATCAGGCGCGTTTCCATGAGCACTATGCCCGTGCCATCTCCGAGCGGGACTGGCTTTGGGGCAGTTATGTTTGGAATATGTTTGATTTTGGCGCTGCCAACCGCAATGAGGGTGGCGTAAAGGGGCGAAACAATAAGGGACTTGTGACGATTGACAGAAAGATTCGAAAGGACAGCTTTTATGTTTATAAGGCGTTCTGGTCCGATGAGCCGTTTGTACATATCGGCGGGGAACGGTATATCGACCGGGTCGTCGGTCAAACAACCATTCCTGTTTACAGCAATCAGCCGGAGGTTACATTAACCGTGAACGGCGAAAGCGTGACAAAGCCCTGCGACAGAATTGTTTATTTTGAGGAGGTTCCCGTAACAGAGGGCGAGATTGCCATCACTGCCACAGCGGGCGATTGTACGCATTCCATCCGGATTCGCGGCGTCGAGACGGAAAATTCCGCCTATCGGCTGCCGGAGAATTCCGGCTCCTTCGTGAAGAACTGGTTTGTAAACCATGACGGGAAACCCAATCCCGATTATTTCTCCATTGACGACAAGGTTGGCGTGCTCCTGAAGAATAAGGATGTCATGGCGCTCATCCAGACGTTTCTCGGCTCGCGCAAGGCGCCTTCCATTCTGCTTACGATGGTTAAGCCATTCCGCGTCCGGACGCTGCTCAAGCTCGTCAGGCTGGATGATGGAATGAAAGAAATTGCGAATCAATATCTGCAGACAATTAGGAAGTAGGTGCGCAAAGTTAAGGTTTGCCAGGTGTCCCATCCTGGTAAAAGTCAATCATGGTGGAAATACAGATCGCAGGCGCTCTTATTTTTGCGGCTATCAAAGGGGGCTGCCGCATGCTTGTGCGGCAGCCCCTCAGCCTGTCGAAAAGGGATATCGTTTTGTCAAAATGCACAAGAAC
>DAWDUP010000144.1:0-500 GCA_052346825.1 Candidatus Fimivicinus sp.
GCCTGGCTTGTTGTCATCCGGCTTCTGCGTGTCGCTGGGCTTGTCGTCATCTGGCTTCTGCGTATCTTTCTCGCTCGCGCTGGGATTCTCGCTTGCACTGGGATCCTCGTTTGTCGCGCTCGGATCGGAATTGTCAACGGGAGCGACCGACTCATCTCCGTTGACGTTTTCCGCCGCCTGATTGTCGGAGGGATTCGTGCTCTGCTCCTCGGTCTTATCTCCGCAAGCCGCAAGGGAGAAGACGAGCGCCAGTGCCATCATGAGCGCCAAGAGCTTGGTCAAGTTCTTTTTCATGCGTGGTAGTACCCCTTTCTGAAAATAAATGATACATCATTCGAGCTTGTATTTTCCAATATGTAAAATACAATACCCCGTTTCTGCAGCCGCACATGCAAATGCTGTCTACGCACACTAATTTACAGCAAACGGACTAAAAAGTCAATGGAAAATGATATTATTTTTGAATGGGATATCGGAAGCGATATGATTTCATATTCCTC
>DAWDUP010000144.1:510-1230 GCA_052346825.1 Candidatus Fimivicinus sp.
CACCCTACATTCCATTTAATAACCATCCCACCTTGCGGCCCGAAAAAATGATAAATTTGTACAAAAAATAAAACTGTCAGATTATTAAAGCTTATTGTAACCCAGTGACTCAACTTGGACGAGGGCGAGGCCGAGGCACAAGTTTGCACTCAGTTTGTCGATAAAGCCAATAACATAGGTAAAGTACACAACGAGTTGGCGTAGATGCATAAAATACAGAAAATTCCAGTGGTTGCGCTCAATCAATAAGAATCTTCTATCTTCTCTTCAAATAGAAAAGGATGCCTCAAAAGGATCGGTCCATAGACGAAGACACATTTTTTTGATAGGCTAAAACACGTCTATACTTCTTTATCCCCCATGACGAAGGCTTTCCACATTGTTCGCTACACAAAAAGCAGACGCTCTCACTGTCAAAGAGTCAGAGCGTCTGCTTATTTGCTTATCTTAATGAGCCTTATTAGCCTTTAAGCGTATACTTATAAGTAATTGTACCCGTCGCGCTAATCGGGATAATTCTCAGTACCTTAACACCTGTAGCCTTAATTTTTGCAGTATATCCCATTGTACCAGAAGTAATTTTACCATTCTTAATGGTAACTGTAATTTTTGCATTTGTATATTTTACTTCGATATCTTTGTTGTCGTCCACTTTACCGGTAAACTGAGCCACAATATCATCCACCGGGCCTAATACACCGATTGCATGACCGCACGGGC
>DAWDUP010000144.1:1345-3456 GCA_052346825.1 Candidatus Fimivicinus sp.
TTTTGAACTGCCTGGATGACCCTGTGCATAATCGGTCTGATCTTTAATATTCATTGTTAAGGTTGTAACGCCGTTGGAGGTTTTTGCACTTGCTGAGGAAAGATCGCTGGCGGTTAACGCACTATAATTTCCCGGCAGGCCTTTGGACTCAATATTGTTGTTTTTATCAATAATGCCATTCGCAATTTTCATCAAGGTATCGCTGTTGCCTCCGCCTTCGCCCAAATTTACCTGTGTTAAAGCAAGCGTTTGTATACGTTTTACATTGGGAGAATTTTTAGCAGCATCCTGATAAGCCTTAACGACCTGCGCCTTATCCGTCGTGTTCAGACCAGTATCCGTATTCGGTTTGTCGTTCGCCTTGGTCGACGTTTTGCTGTCCGGCGTCGTCACATCATCATTCGGTGTATCCACGTCGTTCCCGCTCTCAGACACTTCGTCGCTCGTGCCATCGCTCGGTGTCGCTGCATCCGGATCAGCGGGATCAAGCGTCATGTCATCGTTGCCGCTTTCCGCCACTGCGGGATTATCGGAGGGATTCGTGCTCTGCTCCTCGGTCTTATCTCCGCAAGCCGCAAGGGAGAAAACGAGCGCCAGTGCCATCATGAGCGCCAGAAGCTTGGTCAGGTTCTTCTTCATTTGGTAAATTACCCCTTTCTTAAATATAGCGCTTTCTTAGTAATCCGATCGCGCCTAATTTACACACTGCATAGAAAATATGTAGCAGTGCAGACTTTAAGTATTTATAATTTACAACATGACGCCCAAAAAGTCAATAGAATATTTTTTCTGTAATTCTAGTTTTTAAATTATCTTCTTTTTTTAAAGCGATTTACAGGAAATGGTTAATCAATTATTTTTGCCCGCAACATCCTCCCTACTCTTATGACAGCCTACCACTTGAAACTGCTGAATGTTACATAGTTCGTCAAAGTCGCCTTAAACGGGTCGTCCTTGCCTCTGTTGCTGAATCCGATTCTTCCATAAGCTGTAATATCGCACGGCATCGTCTGGCTCAGGCTCTGAAACTGTTTTTTCTCATTGACTACAAATTCAATCTTGCAGTCGCGATAAGCCAATTGATACCCGTCTATCGAAGCGATTGGTTTCACGATACCTTTGTGCAAGTACTCATCTACTTCGCTGTGGGTAATCGGCTTCATGATCTTCGCAAAGTCGCTGTTCGCGTCCGGGTCAACCGCCGTGGTTGTCACAATTATTACTTTATAATTGCTGCCGGATTTTGTACAGGCAGCGCTTTTTATTCGTTTTACATTCGTAAGCGTACACTTCAGCATTCTGCCCTGCTCTTTATCACCCTTTGCGGTTTCTCTCGCATCCGCTGTTTCTTCCGTCTTAAAAATGTCCAGCTTCTCTAAAAGCTCCAGCACTGTCCCTATGCCATTGCCCAGATTATGATTGGTGATCGCTTGATATTCTTTCTTCACATGCCCTGGCTTCTGACTCTTCACATTCACCAGGCAATCCTTGTAGAGCTGTAGCACATATGCCTTATCTGTTGTTGCCCTAATCCCGCTCGCAGGCAGTGTCTGCCCGCCCGGCTGGGTTGCCTGCTGTCCTCCCGGCGTTGTCGGTGTATCCTGGCCGCCATGCTGTGTATTCGCATGATCAGAGGGATTCTCGCTTGCCTGGCTGCCGCCTTCGCCTGTTGCTGTGTCTGGGCCTTCTTCCGGTTTTGCCGCATCCAGCGTTTCGCTGCTGTCATTGGAGACCACAGCGGGACCTATGGATGGATCCGTTTTTTCCTTCCCGTCCTTACAGGCCGCAAGGGAAAATAAGAGTGCTAACGCCATCATCAAAGCAATTAGCCGCGTCATATTCCGTTTCATTCCGAAAAACCCCTTTCACCCAATTCACAATCTTTTGGCAAGGCCTTTCATCATTATAGATGAAATATACGTATCTAATCTCTATTTTATGTGCATAGCAACAGCCCGTTGGCCTTACCATACTATATTCTATTCCATAAGTCAATCGATTCCATTTAATTTAATAACGATTTATAAATACATATTGTTTACATTTTGAATCAGATCGTACATAAATTTGAATTTTGCCCTTTTATCCTTTCCGTCAAACAAATTTTATGT
>DAWDUP010000144.1:3466-5653 GCA_052346825.1 Candidatus Fimivicinus sp.
CAAAGGCCGGAAATTTCTTCCGCCACGCCGCGAAGGGAATGGATACAAACGATGAAAAAAATGATTTCCTGGAATGTGAATGGCATTCGGGCATGTGTCACAAAAGGTTTCCTGGAAAGTATACGGGCACTGGATGCAGACATCATCTGCCTGCAGGAAACAAAGGTGCAGGCCGGACAAATTGCGCTGCAGGACTCACCGCTTGACGGCTACCATCAATATTGGAACTATGCGCAGCGCAAGGGCTATTCCGGCACTGCTGTCTTTTCCAGAGAGGAGCCGCTCTCCATACAGCTCGGCCTCAATATCCCGGAGTATGATACGGAGGGCCGCATCATCACGCTGGAATTCGAATCGTTTTATCTCGTCACAGTTTACACGCCGAATGCGCAGGATGAGCTCGCCCGCATCGATTACCGCATGGAATGGGAGGATGCATTTCGCACGTACCTCACGGAGCTCGACGCCAGAAAGCCCGTCGTATTCTGCGGCGATCTGAATGTGGCGCATCAGGAGATTGACCTGAAAAATCCGAAGCCCAATCGTGGAAAGGCCGGTTTTTCTGATGAGGAACGCGGCAAATTCGGCGAATTGCTGGATGCAGGCTTCATCGATACCTTCCGCTATCTGTATCCGGATACTGCCAGCGCTTATTCCTGGTGGTCATACCGGTTCCACGCGCGAGAGAAGAACGCGGGATGGCGCATCGATTATTTCTGCGTATCCGCCCGCCTTGCCGAACAGATCAGGGAGGCCAAAATCCACACGGAGATCTATGGCTCCGACCATTGTCCGGTGGAATTATGCCTTGATATATAGTATTTTCTCTATCCCGAAAGGAGCGTCTCAATCATGAAAATCGGTTCTGTTTCTAAAGCTGTTACTCTCGTGACCAAAGGCTCTACCGCAATCACCGTACGCAGCGGCTCCCTTCCTGTTTTCGCAACGCCTGCGATGGTTGCCCTCATGGAGGAAGCCGCCTGTGCATGTGTGGCCCCGTTTCTAGCGGATGGAGAAACGACCGTCGGCACGGGCCTGAGCATTTGCCACACGGCGGCGACCCCGATCGGCATGAATGTATATGCTGAGGCGCGCCTGACCGCTGCAGACGGACGCAAGCTCACCTTTGATGTGCGGGCGTGGGATGATGCGGGCGAGATCGGCAGCGGCACGCACGATCGTGTGATCGTCACAGGGGAAAGATTCCTGGCAAAGGCGCAGGCAAAAAGAGATGAAAAAGATTGATGAAGCCGCTTTTTGACGCAGTCCTATTCGACTTCGATGGTACGGTGGTGGATTCCTCGCAGGGGATTTACAGCAGCGTGTTATATGCGCTGAATGCTTTCGGCTATCCAAAGCCGGACAAGGAGACGTTGCGCTATTTTATCGGCCCGCCGCTTGCCCATAGTTTTATGCACCTATTCGAAGCAGACGAGCCCCGTGCACAGGCGCTCGTCGAAAAATACCGCGAGTGTTACCGTATGAAGGGAATACGAGAGGTGCGGATTTATAACGGAATCCGCCCGCTGCTTTCTATCCTGCGGAAAAGCGGTGTCCGGCTCGGCATCGCCTCCTCCAAACCGACCGCCTTCATTCGGGAGATGCTCTCCATGCTGGAAATTGAGGATTGTTTCGAGCAGGTGACCGGCATTGATTTTTCGAAGAAGGATCCGGACAAAGCGGAGCTGATCCGCACGACGATGCAATCGCTCGGCCTTTCTGAAAAAAGTCACGTCCTCATGGTAGGAGACCGGCATTTCGACATCGATGGGGCGCATCGTGCAGGGATCCCCTGCGCAGCCGTCCTTTACGGCTTTGGAAGCCGCGAGGAATTCGAAGAAGCGGGCGCGGAGTACATTGCCTCCTCCCCAGAGGAGCTAAAGCCGATCATTTTGGGAAACTGACTCTGATCCATCGTTTCAAGAAGTACCATGGCGGCTTCTGCCCCTTCCCGAGCGATTAGATCGGACACAGCATTGCCCGAGCCCCTATCAGGCTAGCAATCGGCAGGTCCAACGCCGGCAGAGGCCTCGGCAGCGCCCTCAAAACCGTTGTTTCCCCTGTTCACCGATGCTATGCATCGCTGGGCGCTGGCGGAAGGCCGAGGCAGCGCCCACAGAATCTGACTGCATGGTTTCGCTGACGCGACTTCATTCTCTTTGCTCGATGCAAAGAGAACGAAGCAAG
>DAWDUP010000145.1:0-606 GCA_052346825.1 Candidatus Fimivicinus sp.
GCCGATCCCGGTATTCGGAATGAAGCAAAGACATGGCGTATTCCCCCTTAAGACATGTGTGATACGGAAAGGCCTTCCGACACTGGAAAGCGGATTTCTGATATGATACAATTTAGCATAGGTTCCATAAAACCTCTCCGGGCATAGCATACAGGAGATTATGGGGACACACAATTCACAAATTCGTAAATTGTTGACAAAATTTCGACTTTGTCTTTCGGAGGCATGCTTTTTGGGCAGCAGGATGCGAAAAGGCTCGAAAAAATGAACAGGAAACCGAAAATCTGAATTGACATTGATATGCCGCTTATTTATCCTAATATAAAAAGGAAGAAGTTTATGCAAAAATTGATTCGGTTCTGGCAGAATCTGCGCTTACGCGCAAAGTTTTTGCTGATTCTGCTGGTTGGCATTGTGCCGGTCGGCATTGTCGCCATCGTGACCCTCTATATCCCGCTTCGAGCCTACGACAGACAGCTCTACAAAAGCAGCGCTCAGATGATTTCCCTGTTCGCAGAGCAGATTCAGGACGAACTGATGAACTTTGAGGATATCAGCTACCGCATCCTGACAGATACAGCCCTTCAGGAAAACCTGTCCATCATG
>DAWDUP010000145.1:616-4253 GCA_052346825.1 Candidatus Fimivicinus sp.
CGCCGCTGTCAACCATCGGGGGCGTTTTGTCTGGCTTACGGAAGAGGGGGCGCAAACCCGTCTGTTTCTTGTACGGGAGATTCGTGAAATGCAGGATATGGACCTGGACACCCTGGGCTGCCTGCTGATCGAAGTGGATTTCCCCGCACTGGTGGAGCAATACAACCACAGCATGGCACAGATGGGAGTGATGCCGCGGTGCGCTGTTTATAACGACGGGCTTTGTCTGTACGCCAGCGACGCGGCCATCCAGACTCTCGGTGTGGGCGAAGACGGCTACACCTATATGAAGCTGGACGGCCAACCGATGCTCTGTGTCCGTTACACGTCCAGCAATGGAATGAAGTATGTGACATTAGTAGATTACAGCGGCATCCGGGCCACCACACTGGTAGCGGTCAGCGTTACCATCCTTTGCATTCTTGCCGCAGTACTTTTAACATTGGCCGTCAGCACCGGGTTGATCGATAACATTCTGAACGATCTGCAGCTCCTTTTGCAGAAATTTGACGCCTTTGCCATCAGCGGAGAGCCAATCACCACCCATAACAGCCCATATCAGGGGCGGCTGGACGAGATTGGCGATCTGCACCGCGGTTTTGATTGGATGACCCGCGTATGGACTCGAGTCAACCATGAAAAAGAAGAACAGCGTCATCTTTTGCAGGAAAAGCAGATCCAACAGCTGCGTGCCCAAATCCGGCCGCATTTTTTATATAACACTTTGGAATCCATCTACTGCCTGGCCCAGAATCTGGAGGACCAGCGCATCGCAGTGATGACCAACGCTTTGGGCAAGCTGCTGCGTTCCTCCCTGAATGACAAGCGGGATGTAATTACCGTATCCGAGGACTTACAGGTCACGCGCGATTACCTGAGTATCCAGCAAATCCGCTATGGCGAACGGCTGCAGGTGGAGTATGATTTTCCGCAGGATATCCTAACCTGCCGGATTCCGGCCATGACCATCCAGCCGCTGGTGGAAAACGCCATTCACCATGCTGCCGAAAAAATGCTGGACGTCTGCGTCATTCGTGTCAGCGGTGCTGCAACGGCGGATGGTGTGGATATTATCGTGCAGGACAACGGCCCTGGTACAGACGAAGACATTCTTAACAAACTGGAAAGCGGCGAGGTGCAGCCGGAGGGGCTGGGCATTGGAATGCGCAACATCCACAAGCGCGTACAGCACGCCTTTTCCGAGCAGTATGGGCTGCGTGTCTGCAGTGAGGAGGGCCAAACACAAATTATCGTTCATTTGCCGGATACCCGGCCCGAGCCGCATAACAAAGCATGAAATAGAGAAATGAGGATACCGTGTATAAACTGCTATTGGTAGATGACGAGCCTATCATCCGTGAAGGGCTGGAACGGATTATTGATTGGGAAAAGCTGGATCTTAAGCTGACGGCCTCCTGTCCCAATGCAATTGCAGCACTGGACAGCATGACCGACGATATGCCGGATATTCTTCTGACCGATATCCGGCTGCCGGGCATGACCGGGCTGGAATTGGTTCAGCGGGCGGTGACGCTGCACCCCATGCTTCAAACGCTGATCCTCTCTGGCCATGATACCTTTCAGTATGCACAGCAGGCGCTGAAATACGGCGTTATCGAATATCTGCTTAAACCCTGCTCTCAGAAAGAGATGGAGGAAGCGTTGCTGCGCGCCTGCCAAGCCGTCGACCGGCAGCGGAAAAAGGTGCTTTATCTGTATGAAGAGCGGCGTCAGCGCATCAAATCGCTGGTAGACAGCTTCAATGCCTTGCGGGAGAGCGAGGCGGATGCTGAACAGCTGGAAAAGCAGGTCGGAGAGCTTGTCAAAACAGTGGAGGATCCCAGCCTGCTGCAGGAAACGCTGGTTGCCGTAGTGATCGGCTGCATGGGCGCGGGCCAGGCTGAATGGGGCATGAACATTATTACCGACGCCCTGCATGACCGAAGGTCTCTGGAGGAACTCATCAGCCGTACTTTGCTGCGGCTGCGCAGGGAAGGGAGCGCCGCTCGCAGCAACGATTTCGTGCAACAGATAATCTCCTATACGAGTGTCCATTATGCCGACGAGTCGCTTTCCTTACAATATCTGGCGGACAAAGTCGTGTATATGAACGCGGACTACATCGGCCGTGAATTTACCCGTGCCATGGGGCAGAAGTTCAGCAGCTATTTGTTGGGCATACGCATGGAGCATGCCAAATCGCTGATGCGCGCAGATCGCTCGCTTCACAGCTATGAGATTGCTGAGAAAGTTGGTTTGGGCGATAACCCCCACTATTTCAGCCAGCTGTTCCGTAAATATACCGGTACAACGCCTAAAGACTACCGCCGTTTTCTGGATGAACAGCCGGGCAGGCCGGAGTAAGGGGTAACCGCGCCTTTCCCAAAAAGCATATCAGGATCCGTTCAGGCGGGGCCAAAGTATGGCGCGCTCTTTCTTTGGCCTTTTGGGGGCGCCGGGCAAAAAGGCAAGACAAAAACCCGAAAAAACGTACAAAAAAATCAGAAATATGAATTAAGTTTTAGGGAAATCACCGCTATAATATGGATATCGCGAATAGAGATGAGCCAAACGCATCTTCCGCGAGCGGGCTGTGTTTCCGCTCATCCCTATATCACAAATCATACGGAGGTGCTCTCTAAAGTGAAGAAGAAAATAATCGCTACCCTGTGCGCCGCGTTGATGCTTTCCGGCGTCATTACCGGCTGCAGCGGTTCTGCCTCCAGCGGCTCACAGGCCGCTGCCAGTACCGGCACCAGCGCCAACACCGCATCCGGCGCCGAAGGCAAGACCACCCTGAACGTTCTGTGGTGGGGTTCTCAGACGCGCCATGAAATGACGACTGAGATGCTGGAAAAATTTGAGGAGCTGAATCCCGACATCGACGTGGTCATGGACTACTCCGACTGGGACGGCTACTGGACCAAGCTTCCCGCTCAGGTTGCAGGCGGTCAGACGCCCGACGTGTTCCAGATGGACTACGCCAAGCTGGCGGAATATGTAGAAAACGGCGTTACCGCCGATTTGAGCAGCTATATTGCCGACGGCAGCCTGGATATGAGCAACGTAGAGCCGAATATTCTGGACTCCGGCACAATAGACGGCAAAGTTTACGCAATATCCACGGGTACGAACGCGCCCGCTTTGCTCTATCGCCAGGACATTCTGGATGAATTGGGACTGAGCCTGCCGATGAATCCCACGATGTCCGAGTATGCTGAGGTATCCAAAGCAGTTTACGAGGCCACCGGCCTGCGGGATACCTTTATAACGGACAGCTCCGCTGTAATTTTCCGTCAGCATCTGCGTAACTATGGCCTGAACCTCTACAATGAGGATGCTACTGCTCTTGGTTTCGATGACCCGAAATATCTGGTGAATATGTGGAATCTGGCTTTGCAGGCGCAGGAGGAAGGTTGGGGGCTTTTGCCTGGTGAGGCAACCGCTACTACCGCATTTGATTCCATGGTTACGGATGCATGGTCTCGTCTCCAGAACTCCAACGAATTACAGGCTTACCGCGAAGCCACAGGTAAGGACATACGTATGGTCATGATTCCAAGTCTTGACGATGCTACTACACCTGCTTCATTCCTCAAACCTGCTATGTTCTGGTGCGTTAGCGCCGACAGCGACG
>DAWDUP010000145.1:4263-5595 GCA_052346825.1 Candidatus Fimivicinus sp.
TCCGCTTTATCAACTTCTTTACCAATAGCCCCGAATGTTATGACATAGTTGGCATCGAGCGTGCGGTCCCCATCTCCTCCAAGATGCGCGAATATGTCGCTCCGTCTCTGGACGAAGTCAGCCAGGAAGTTGTCGAATATGTTGACTATGTCAGCCAGCCCGAGATGTCTTCCCCCTTGATGAATCCAGATCCGCCGGAACACACCAAAGTTTCTGAGCTGTTGGATCAGTATTCTGAGCAGGTCCGCTACGGCGAGATCACCGATCTGGAAACGGCTGCCCAGCAGTTCATGGATGAAGCAAACGCGATTCTGGCTGCGGAATAAACGGCCTTTACAAGGCCAAAGGCGTCTGAGCCGCATCATCCGGGTCCGGCGTTCTCCATAAGGCCGGACCGGTATACAAAGATACGATGCTCTATCGCGCCGAAGGGAGCTCCTTCGGCGCGTTTCTTAAAGTCTCCCCAAAATCTGTGAAAGGAGCCGTTGTCATGACGAAAAACACCGGTCTCAAACACAAATGCGGCACTTTGCTGGATCGGGACAATGTGGCGGGGTACGTGTTTATCCTTCCTTTTATCATCGGTCTCGTCGTATTTACCGCCATTCCGTTCTTTACCTCGCTGTATCTGGCATTTACGAAGTACAACGTCTTGTCCGACCCCAAATGGGTGGGACTTGCAAACTTCAAAGAGATGTTTTTTGAGGACGAGCTGTTCTGGACCTCTTTTAAGGTAACCTTCAAGTTTGCCCTCATCCAAGTACCTGTCAAACTGACGGTTGCCCTGCTTGTAGCCATGGTCCTGGCCCGTGCGACCCGCGTGACCAGTTTCTACCGCGCGGCGTTCTATATCCCCTCGCTGATGGGCGGCAGCGTTGCCATCGCTCTGCTGTGGAAGCAGCTGTTTTCACCCAAGGGCGTCATCAATCAAATTTTGGGCTTCTTCGGCCTTCCGGATGATACGGCATGGCTTGGCAATCCCAAAACCGCGCTGGGAACGCTCATTGCGCTGGGCGTCTGGCAGTTCGGTTCTTCGATGCTGATTTTTCTGGCGGCCATTAAAAACATCCCGTCAAGCTATTATGAAGCCGCCATCGTGGACGGCGCCGGCCCTGTGCGCCGATTCTTTTCCATTACGCTTCCTCTGCTGACCCCCATTATCTTCTTCAACCTCATCAACCAGGTGATCGGCGCTTTCCAGGCGTTCAACTCCAGCTACCTGATCACCAAGGGCAAACCGCTGAACACCACGCTGTATTATGGAGTTCATCTGTACAACAAGGCCTTTAATCAGTTCGAGATGGGCTACGGAAGCGCCATGGCTTGGTTCAT
>DAWDUP010000146.1:0-5577 GCA_052346825.1 Candidatus Fimivicinus sp.
GTTCAGGAGGCCTGTTTTTTCACTGTCCGTTCTTTGAGATATAGTCCATCAAGCCTTAACCGCCTACAGGCTCCTATTTTTTAAATTTTATTTCATCATTCCGCTGACTTCTGCCCCGTCCTTCGGATCGTCGTCTTTACCGCCACCGTCAGCTCTGCCTTTGGCAGGACCTCGCGCCAGGTATCCTCCACCCTCCGAAACTCCCCTGGCTGAGCGAGCCAGAGCCGGTTTCCCAACCGCAGCACGTCGCTGCGGTAACTTTTCAGGCAGATTTCCGCCGTGTGCTGAAGCTGGCCTTCCAGCATCGCGGACACCGCCTTTTCAATCTCCGCGCGCAGTTCTCCGCGTACGCCATGAAAGCCCGCGTGATCGATTTCATTGAGATCGCACACACAGTCGACCGTCACGCGGTAGGTGGGCACGCCGTTTTGCATCTCTGTCTTAAATTTTGTATCCGATTTGATGATTTCAAGTGACGCTTTGCCGAATGTCTCTCCCTGTGTCACAAGGTCGCCACTCTTAATCTGATCGGTCAGGAAGAGCAGGCCCCGCGTTTCAAGCGCATCCAGGTCGCCCACATACTTCCCATCCCGGAAGATTGCAAGGCCGTCCGTGAGCACTGTATCCATATTCTGTGCCTTGTCCTTGACAGGCTTCAACAGCGGAAGATACACGTCTGAGGTCTTGTCCTGCATGAGTGTGACCACATCATGCAGCGGAAGTTGAAGTGTTTTCGCATTGACCGTCCCCATCTTCAGCGCCATCTGGATTTCCCGCGCCGGGATGGAGCTGCCGTTAAAGGGGGATTTGATGATGTCCGCCGCCTTGCCTCGTGCCACAGCGAGGTCGACCGTCGAGCGAGTCGCATAGTCCCGCACGAAGAAATCAAGCGTCTCATTGAGGCCCTCGCGCGCGACATCCTCCCCAAAGACAATGATCCAATTATGCGAATACAGTGGCCTGCGTCCGGAAGTGAGCGTGATATTGCGCATCGCGTCCGCGATCGTTGCGCCGCTCGTCTCATAGACTTTCGTGACATTGCCGGACATACCGTTGTCCTGTCCACCCGCCACGGCCGTATTAAAGGCCTGCAGAGTCAGGCGGTATCCGTCTCCATCCCGGTCCACTCCAATGCCCTGCACGATCAGGCGATCGCGGATTTCCCGCCCGCTGTTCCCCTCATTTTTACAGCCTGTCAGCGTTAGCAGCAGCAGGATGGCTGCGAAAAAGGCCATTCCCTTTTTCATACGACGGCGGCCTCCTTTTCCCGTTTTATTTGCTTTTTGACCGCCGGCAGTAAACACAGCGGAATCAATACGACAAATATTACAAAGAGCACCATCATGATCTCCGGGCGTGCAATCGCGGCAAAGCGCTCAAAGTCTCTGGAGATGATCACGGCAACAATACTAAGCACGACGATGCACCCGGCGATATACGTCTTTTTGAGCTTCTTTCCGAACGCTTTGCGCAGGCAGGTCACAGTCAGCAGCGTAAAGAAGGCGAGCTTGATAAACAGGCAGAGGATCCAGACGCCCGTGTGAAAGGCGTCGAGCCGCTGAAAAACGCTGAATTCCGCGAGTACGGCAAGTGAATGAAAGGGAAAGATCTGTGTATCAAAAAATGCTCCCAAAACAGAAATCGCGCAGAAGAAGAGCAGGCCCATTGCAAGCGTCAGCCACAGCGTCCACTTGACAAAGCCCTTTTCAAGCTTCCCTCGCACGCGCGGCGCGATGACCGCGAGAGCCGCCGTTTCCGCCGTGCCGGCGAGGAAGGTTGCCGCCCCGCGCAGGGTGGGTGCGAGACCGTCGTAAAAAAGCGGGGTGAAATTCAGTGGCTCAAAGCGCGGCAGGAGGACGGCGACGACGAAGCCGAGCGTTATGCACACCAGCAGCACCACAAGGCCTGAGAGCCGCCCGAGCGCCTCCAGGCCGAAACCCGCCGCCGCGCAACCGATGAGGATAATAATGAGCAAAAAGATTGTGAAATCAGAATCTGGAAACAGCCGTGAGGTGGCGAAAAGATCGAAGCGCGTCACGCTCAGAAGCGCTGTAAAGAGGAAAAACAGCGCATACAGTACCGCCAGCACCTTTGACAGAACAGGTGAAATGCGATAGGCACAGTCGAAGAGATCCCAGTCCGGCCGGGCTTTATAGAGAGCGTACAGCGGCAGGACGCTCACGAGCATCCCCAGCGGATACAGGAGCGTCTGCACGAGCAGGTCGGAGGAAAGTACCACCTCGTTAAGTGTCGGAATATAAGTCAACGTTACGAGAATACGGCTGACAAAGAAGATGGAATATAGCTGCGCCGGGCTGATCTGATGCGCGTTTGTCATCTACAGGATCTTCCTTTCTCTCCGAAATGATTAAAAATCCTCCGGCTCCCGCTTATTCGAACCGTTGAGATTCTGCACCTTCATCTTATAGCGACCAAGGCGCTTCCAGCCGACGCGCAGTACCAGATCCCGCATCGCACCCTTTTCAAACGGGGTGATCGGCGAGGAATACGGCACGCCGTACGGATTGATGGAGCAGGCGTTGAGAATGAGCAGGCCCAGAATGAGCATAATGCCATAGAGCCCCGCCAAGCCCCCGACGATAATGAAAAGGAAGCGCAGCACTGCCGCCGGTTCATAGAGAGACGGCACAACAAAGGAACTGATCGCTGTCAGCGCGAGCACGATGAGCATCGGCGCGGCGATAAGGCCCGCCGTGACCGCTGCGTCACCGATGACGAGTGCGCCGACGATACTCACCGCGTGCCCCACGGTCTTCGGCATCCGCAGGCCTGCCTCGCGCATGATTTCATAGATAAAATGGATCACGAGCGCTTCGAGCATAACGGGAAAGGGCGTGCGCCCCTCGGATACCGCGATATCAAAGAGCATGCTCGCGGGCAGCAGCTCCTGATGGAAGATCGCCATCGCCACATAGATGCCAGGCAGCAACATACTGATCGCGAAAGCGATGAATTTCAGCGCCCGTAGGAACAGCGCATAAAACGGGCGATTGGAATAGTCGTCCACAGATTGGAAATTTTCGATGAACAGATGCGGCACGATCAGCGCAAATGGCGTCCCATCCACCAGTACGCCCACCCTGCCCTCGCTGATCTTCGCACACAGCGTGTCCGGCCTCTCCGTCACGCCCACACCGGAGAAGAAGGAAAGCCCCTTGTGGTCGAGGAAGGGCTGGATATAGCCGGATTCCAGTACCAGATCAAGCTTTGCATTCTGAAGTCGGGTCTTTACCTCATCCAGGATATCGGGATCGACCCGATCGGACAGATAGCAGAGGCAGACCATCGTCTGGCTGGTATCGCCCATATTGAGCATCTCAAAGCGGGCATAGGGCGTTTTGAGCCTGCGGCGGATGAGCGTGGTATTGACCTTGAGCGTTTCGACGAAGCCGTCGCGCGAGCCACGCTCCTGCACCTCGGTTTCCGGATCAGAGATGGAACGCCGCTCAAACCCCTGCACCCCAAAGACCTCACAGCGCGTCACGCCGTCGATAAACAGGGCCGCGAAGCCGGACATCATCAGGTTCATCATTTCCGTCATGTCAAAGGCTTCCTTGTGGTCCGTGCCGGAGAGCACATGATCCCGCAGGTATAAAAACTGCTCGTTCGGATCCTTCGGGATATCCGTCGCATGCAGGATCGGCGTCACGGCGATCTGGGAGAGCAGGAGATCATCGCACATTCCCTCACACAGCACAAAGGCTGCCCGGTTACCATTGACAGGCAGCTCGCGCACCATCAGATCAAAGCTTGGGCCGAACACGCCGCGCAAATAAATCAGATTTTCCTGCAGGGACGCGGAGATCTCCGCGGGCGGCACCTGTGTTGTTTTCGAGTTGACCGGGGTAAAGTCTTTTTGTACGGCATCCTTGAGCCATTGAAACATGAAAATCACTTCCTGCTACTGTTTTTTCCATCCATTTGTCTTTTATGCGGCGGAATATTACAGCGCGAAGCTGCCATACTAGATACCGCTAAAGGCGGAAGAAAATTGAAAGATCTTTGCAAAAAACAAAGATGCATTTTCAATTGAAGTTTTGCGTTTTCCCGGAATTCGGCCTCGCCGAACCGTACAAAACTTCCGGTTGGACGGAAACAACACGACTCTCGGATCAAACGACTGCTCCACAGCGCCCGGCCGTCTTCCGGCTTTAGGCGGTCAATCAGTCTTGCAAGGGAGGAAACAGGATGATTATCACGCTCATCCGCGCGGCGATCCTATATTTTTTAATCGTCTTTTCCGTGCGTATTATGGGTAAGCGGCAAATCGGAGAGCTGCAGCCTACCGAACTTGTCATCACCATCCTCATTTCGGAAATCGCCGCCATTCCCATGCAGGACAACGGGGCGCCCCTGATCAATTCGGTCGTCCCGGTTCTGCTACTGATCTCCTTTGAAGTAATCGCCTCTGTCGTGAATATGAAATTCCCAAAATTCCGCGGCCTCATGCAGGGGCATTCCCTCATCGTCATCCGCAATGGGATCATTGACCAGACGCAGCTCAAGCGGTTGCGCTTTACCGTGGACGACCTGATGGAGGCGCTGCGGCAAAAGGACGTGTTCCGCATCGAGGATGTCCAGTATGCGATTGCTGAGACCAACGGTACGCTCAGCGTACTGCTCAAGCCGGAAAAACGCGTTCCCACGGCGGAGGACCTGAATGTAACGCTTCCCGACGATGGCCTCCCGTGCATCGTCATCAGTGATGGGCGCATCATCACCTCCTCCTTCAAGGACTGCGGGATGACAATGAAAAAGCTCCAGACCCATATCAAGAAAAGCGGCCTTGCGCTCAAGGATATTCTGATCATGGAAGTGGACCGGAGCGGAAACACAACAGTCATCAAGCGAGACGAGCGGCTCAGCAATGGAAAAACGGATTAACCCACGTTTGTGCGCCATTTTTTACGGACCGCATCGATAAAAAATAGGACGGGTGCGAAGGCCCGTCCCTTTTCACAGATTCCATTTTAAATGTCCGAAATTGCGCAATATGACGCCGGATGAAAGGAGCAAGCTACGATGAAACGCCTGATTACTGCAATCTCTCTGCTCACGGTCGCGGGGATTTTGTGTGGAGTTGGATTCCTGAGTATGAAGAAGGAAGTAAATACGCTGACCCAGCTATTCAGTCAGGCGGCCAAGGCCGCACAGGAGGAAGATGAAGCCCAGCTCCACAACTATACGAAAGAGCTTCAAAAAGCATGGAAAAAAAGCCACGTCATCTTCTCCATGCTGATTCAGCACCACGACCTGGACGATCTGGAAACGGACATTCTGGATTTGAAAAACCTTCTGAAAGAGAAGGATTTCAAGGGGTATCAGCGGGCGTGCGAGGCGGGAATCATCGAGCTGGATCATATCTATAATTCGGAGATACCGTCGGTGGGGAATGTGTTTTGAAAAACTAAAAGAATTGATATTGAATCAAACGATCATATTATATTTGATGATTGCATCATTCTTAATGTTTATTGCCGCTCTTTTTCCTACGACTTGATCTATTTTTGACGGCGGGATACCTGTTCCTGGCCTTTTATATGTCAACATATTTGA
>DAWDUP010000147.1:0-5545 GCA_052346825.1 Candidatus Fimivicinus sp.
GGACGATATCGGATGAAACAGTTGAAAGTATTTTTCCCCCTGCTGCTGATCGTAGCGCTGCTGGCCGGCTGCGGCTCCCAGGGCGCAAAGAACGTGGATGCCGCCAAGGCGGCGGACGAACTGAAAAGCGCGCTTACCTTCAAAGACGAGCTGTCTGAGGCGACGCAGGCAGTCCGGGACAGAACCTACGGGATTTCCGATGGGGATATTGTGTCCGGTAAGCTGTATCTGAGCAGCGGCGCCACGGCGGAGGAAATCGCTGTATTTGAGGCGAAGGACGACGCGGCGGCCGAGCGGCTGCTCGCGGCGGCAAAGGAGCGCGTGGAGGCGCAGAAAACCGCCTTTGAGGACTATGCGCCGGCTGAGATGACGAAGCTGAACAGTGCCGTTGTGGAGCGCAATGGGAAAATCGTTGCATTGTGTATCGCGGATGATTCCGCCGCCGCACAGAAAAAGGTAAAAGAACTTATCGGCTAACACAAAACGGGGGGACGGCTGCCTTGGGCGGGGAGCAGACAATGATCACGGATTTTATCTATGAAAACCAAGCGGCCTTGTACCGCTTGGCCTTTTCCTATACCCGCAATCGGGACGCCGCGCTTGATATCGTACAGGATACGGTGGTTCAGGCCATTAGCCATGCGGAAGCTTTGCGCAACCGGGAAGCCGTCAAACCATGGGTATACCGGATTTTGATCAATGAAAGCCTTGCCTATCTGCGGCACAATAAAAAATTTGTCTTTCTCGATGAAGTCCCAGAGTGTCCCACTCCGCAGGAGGATATCGGCGAAAAGGTGGATATCTACCGCGCTGTGGAGCATCTGGAGCCCAAATTAAGAACCATTGTCGTACTGCGCTATTTTGAGGATATGAAGCTCGAGGATATTGCAAAGGCGACCGGTGCGAATCTGAATACCGTCAAGGCCCGCCTGTACCGCGCCTTGAAAAAAATGCGGGAGGCGCTCGGCTATGAAGTGCCGGGAACATAAAGGGAAAGGGAGGGAATGCGTAATGAAATCCGTTAGGGATGCAAAAGATATCTATGATGCCATTGAAGTGCCGCAGGAGCTGGGCGAGACCGTCCGGGTGGCGGCGCGTTCCGCCGGCCGGAAGCTGCAGCTTGTCCGGAGGCATGCCGTCCGCTATACGGCGTGTGCGGCAGCCGCCTGCCTGGTGCTTTTCGTTACGGCGCTCAATACCATCCCCGCGTTTGCTTCGGGGATGTCCGAAATTCCGGTCCTCGGCCGGATCGCGCAGGTGTTGACCTTTGCGGAATATGAGCGGCAGGGGGAGAATGAAACCCTGATCGTCCGGCAGCCCAAGCTCGCCAATACAGGAAATACAGAGCTTGAGAAGCGCATCAACCTTGAAATCCAGAGGAAGATCGACACCCTGGTCAAAACCTTCCAGGAGGAGGCGAAGCAGGCTAAGCAGCTCTATCTCGAAAACGGTGGCGATGAAGACGAGTATATGATCCCGGAGATCAATATTGACTATCGGCTCCACTGCAACAACGGCTCGGCTGTCTCCTTTGTTCTGATCAAATCGGAGACCCATGCGAGCTATTATGAGGAGCAGTATTATTACAATATCGATCTGGAAACGGGAAAGGAACTGACCCTACGCGATCTGCTTGGCCCAAATTACAAAGAGATCGTCCGGCAGCGCGTCCGGCAGCAGATCGAAGAACGCAAGGAAAAGGACCCCGACGCTTATTTTTACAGCGAGGAAGAACTGGCGAGCTTTGGAATGACCCTTGACGATCCCGGATTTTACCTCAATGAAAAGGGGAATGTGGTCGTCGTATACCCCAAATATGAGATTGCGCCCGGCTATATGGGCATTCAGGAATTTGAAATTACGCAATAAGGGGAGCGGACATGGTATTCAGCAGTATTCTCTTTCTGTTTTATTTCCTGCCGGCGGTGCTGGTGGTCTATTTTATCGTTCCGCGCAAGGCGAAAAATATAGTCCTTCTGCTTTTCAGCCTGTTCTTTTATGCTTGGGGAGAGCCTGTTTATATCCTTTTGATGCTTTTTTCCATCTGTATGGATTACTTTCTGGGCCTGTGGCTGGAGCGGGCAAAGGAGAAGCCGGGTGGGGCGAAAAAGGTGCTTGCGCTGGCTGTCGTGCTCAATGTGGCGCTGCTCGGCTTCTTTAAATACGCTGATTTCTTTGTGGAGAATATCAACGCCCTGACAGGCCTTTCGATTCCGGCGCTTACTATCCCATTGCCAATCGGCATATCCTTCTATACGTTTCAGGCAATGTCTTATTTGATCGACCTGTACCGCGGAGATGTCCCCGTGCAGCGCAATATCATCTCTTTCGGTACCTATGTGTCGCTGTTCCCGCAGCTCATTGCAGGGCCGATCGTCCGTATGCGCACCGTCGTCGGAGAGCTTAAGGATCGCCGGGAAAGCTTTGATGATTTTTCCAGCGGCGTCAAGCGGTTTGTCACAGGCCTTGGCAAAAAGGTTCTCATTGCCAATACCGCGGGCGCGGTCTGGAGTCAGGTTTCCGCAATGGAGCTTCAGGAGCTTCCGGTTTTGACCGCATGGATCGGGCTGCTTGCGTTTACCTTTCAGATTTATTTCGATTTTTCCGGCTATTCGGATATGGCAATCGGCCTGGGGCGGATGTTCGGCTTCCATTTCCTCGAAAATTTCGATTATCCCTATATCTCCAGGAGCATTACGGAATTCTGGCGGCGCTGGCATATCTCACTGAGCAGCTGGTTTAAGGAATATGTCTATATCCCGCTGGGCGGCAACCGGAAGGGGCTGCCCAAGCAGATTCGCAATATTCTGGTCGTTTGGCTGCTGACCGGCTTCTGGCATGGCGCGAGCTGGAATTTTGTCGTGTGGGGCCTGTATTTCGGCGTGCTGCTGATCCTCGAAAAGCTCTTTCTGCTGCGCTTTCTCGAAAAACTGCCCGCCTTCTTCCGGCATGTCTATACCATGCTGCTCGTCATGCTCGGCTGGGCGATCTTTTCCTTCGATTCGCTGAAAGACGGGCTTTCCTATATCCGCACCCTGTTCGGCGGCTACGGGCAGCTGGTTTGGGATGGGGATGGGCTTTACCTGCTCTATACGAATATTGCGCTGCTTCTGATCGCGGCCATCGGAAGCACGCCGCTGCCGCAGAAGCTCTGGAACCGCCTGAGCGGAAGGCTGGCAGGGCATCCTGTGTCCGTTGGCGCGATGGAAACCTGCCTGGTAGCCGCCGGGATGCTTTTGTCTATTGCTTTCCTGGTGGACGCTTCCTACAATCCGTTTTTATATTTTCGTTTCTGAGAAGGGGGAGCAAGGATGAAATTGAACAAGGCAAAGTGGCTGTCCCTCTTCTTTGCAGTGGGACTGGGCGTGCTGGTCGCATGGAACCTCTTCACGCCCTCCCGCGCTTATTCAGAGAGTGAAAACCGCTATCTGCAGCAGTTCCCCGCGCTTTCGGTTGACCGGATTCTGTCCGGCGACTTCGCAAAGGATTTCGACAGCTTTTCGAGCGATCAGTTTCCGCTGCGGGAGAAATGGGTTGCGCTGAAAACAAGCGTCCAGATGGCCCTGCTGCGCCCGGATAACGGCAGGGTTTATTTTGGAAAAAACGGCCGCCTTTTTGAAATCCCGGCTGCCGAAAATACGATTCGCGAGGAGAAAAACTGCCAGGCTGTCGCAGCATTTTTAAAGGCAGCGCAGAAAAAGTGGCCGGGGCTCAAAACCTCCGTTTTGCTTTCCCCCACGGCGGCAACCATTCTGCCGGAGGATTTGCCGCCGCTCGCGCCGGTTGCGGATCAGGCTGCGCTTTTGCAGCGCATGCAAAAGGCGCTTGGCGGAGATATCCCATTTTGCGACCCGACGAGCGCGTATCTTGCGCAAGCAGACAGGGAAAAGCTCTTCTTTCGCACGGATCACCACTGGACGATTTATGGCGCCTTTGCCGCTTATCAATCATGGGCGAAGATAGTCGGCCTTATACCGCTGGAGATGGGGGACTTTTCCATCAAAACCGTATCCTCTGATTTTTTGGGCACGCTTTATTCCAAGGCAAATCTACCGTGGATTCGCCCAGAGAAGCTGGAAATTTTTGAGCTACAGCCCGAAAATTCCTGCACAGTAACTGCGGACAATGGGAAGACCGTGCTGGATTCCCTCTATGATCCATCCTTTTTAAAAGGCAGGGATAAATATTCCTATTTTCTCGGTGGAAATCACCCTGTGACCGAAATTACCACCAGTATGAAGAATGGGGAGCATTTGTTGATTCTGAAGGATTCCTATGCACATGCCTTTGTTCCTTTCCTCACGGAGCATTATGAAAAGATCGATCTGGTGGATCCGCGCTATTTCAAAGAAGACCTCTTCACGTGGATGGAAGGGCGCGGGATCACGGATATTCTGGTGCTCTACAATGCGGCAACGTTTGCCGAGGATATGAGCTTAGCCAACGTACTGGCGGTTGACTGATTGGATGATAAAAGCGGGATATCTTCGGATATCCCGCTCACTGATTATTTTGCAAAAACAGGGGAGATGGGGGCTTGATTTTTGAACTGCCTTGCGCTATAATGAATAAGCTTTCCACGCCGGTGTGATGGAATTGGCAGACGTGCTGGACTCAAAATCCAGTGGTAGCGATACCGTACCGGTTCGACCCCGGTCACCGGCACCAAACCAATATAATCCGAACCTATTTCCAATCGGTGATGGGTTCGGATTATTTGTTTTCTTTGACCGTTACGAAACTACCTATTTTCGCAACGGTGTGGAGCGCAAGCCCACCTCCAAGCCGAGAGGACCACGGAAAAAGAAACTGTATGATTAAGAAAAGTGGCGGTATCTTTAGTTATACCGCCACTTTTCTTAATCATCTTTTCTTGTTTTGATTACCAGAATTGGTGTTTTTTGATTTTGACAATATAGCGTTTGCACAAAGCTGGGTTAATGGCTCGCCGATTGCCGCTTTGTAATTAAAGCCCAGTAGTTGGATAGCTTTAAGAGTGTCTACACTAATTAACTCTTTAATTTGCTCAAATGTTTCTATTGGCGCATTTGGGCTCATTACTTTTAAGATTTCCAGAAGTTTCTCAACTGTATTATGCAAATGCTGTATATCTTCGTCACTAATTTCGATTCGTTCAATCTCATTCTTATATATCTGTGCTATGCGGACTGCTTCTTCACGTTCAGAAATAAGTTCATTTACAATTTCATCATAGGTTGCACGGATTTTTTCAACATTCTTTTCATCTCTGATAGCCTTAATGCGAGAATTGATGGCAGTTGCTGTTCCCTTTACAGCCAAAGCAGTTAATGAAGTGCCCAACTCAATTAAAGGCTCTGTATAAATGCCATCCATTAAAATCCCCCCCTTGTAATAATTCCAACAAAATTATACAATAAATATCCAAGTTTGTAAACGCAAAAAGGGCGGGCGCACCGTTTGTCAACGATGTGCCCGCCCTTTTCGTCCTTACTCTGCTTTGGCATCCTGCCTTTCCGAACGTTTTTTCGTCCTATTGGGAGTCTATCTTTTTTTCTTCTCATCC
>DAWDUP010000148.1:0-2233 GCA_052346825.1 Candidatus Fimivicinus sp.
CGTTTTTTCACCGCGCGAGACGCGATGAAAAAATCCCCTCACGAGCCACGCAGTAAGCAAAGCGCTATGCTGCCTTGGCCTTCCGACAGCGCCCAGCGGTGCATAGTAGCATCGGTGAACAGGGGCAGAAACGGTTTTGAGGGCGATCAGAAACCATACTTTTTGCTCGCTTTTTTTCTCTTAGACTTGATCGACAAGCTGAAGCGCTGATGCAGCATTTTTCTGCATCAGCGCTTTTAGAGTGAAATTTATTCAGGATTTTCCCCCGGTTCGTCTCCAGTCGAATAAATATTGCTGCGCGATCCCCTGAACCCCCAGGATACAAGGGGGGAGTCCATTGGGATAGCATTCCGCCAGCACGCGCTTCATCCATACGTCCATGGGAAATGCATCCATGCGGCCGCAGCCGTAGAGTAGGGTGCATTCCGCTACCTTTGGCCCCACACCGCGGATGCGCTGCAAAACGGTACGCGCCTCTTCTATAGGAATGGAGCAGAGTATAGATAGATCGACTGCACCGGACGTGACCTTTTGCGCCGCGTCCAGGAGATAGCCCGCGCGAAACCCCGCGCGCAGGGGCGCGAGATCGGTGGCAGTCAGGGCGGCGAGGCGTTCAGGGGAGGGAAAGGAGAAGTCTCCTCCCCCCAGAGCGTCGCCAAAGGTTTCACACAATCTTCGGATGATCCCTTTGATACGGGGAATATGATTATTCTGGGAGATGATAAAGGAGCATAGCGCTTCCCAGGGCTCCTGCCGCAGGATGCGAATTCCCGGACAGGCAGTGATCGCCTTTCGCATCACCGCATCCTCACAAAATGCCTTGAGCAGCGCGTCATAATCACGCCCCAGGTCAAAGTAAGTATACCAGAGGGATACAAAATGCTCTTCATCACAGGAAAAGAAAAGACTGTCCCCCTCCTGCCGGACGGTCAGCGGGCAGCCGAAGGCAACGCCGTGGAACGCGCCGTCGGCAAGACGTTCCCAGCGGAAGGCCTGACCGCAATCCAACGTACGGGCCAGATCAAAGTGGGGGAGCGTAATACAGAGTGGTTCAAGCGCGACAGGCATGGGTGCACCTCCTCTCTGGAAACACCCCGGCACAAGAAATGAATAGGTGAAAAAGCCGCCGGATTACATTTACCCGGCGGCATTCGGAATTTACTCAGCGGTACAGCGGGTATTTTTCGCAGATTGCTGTGACACGGGCGCGGATTTCGTCCGCCTTCGCTTCGAAATCGGTCGCCGCAAGCTTGATGCAGTCTGCAATCGTGTCCATATCCGCCGTCTGCAAGCCCCTTGTGGTGGCGGCAGCCGTACCCAGACGCAGACCGCTGGTGACGAAGGGCTTCTCGGGGTCATTCGGGATCGCGTTTTTATTGGCTGTAATATAGACTTCGTCCAGACGGTGCTCAAGCTCCTTGCCGGTCACGCCGAGAGAACGTAGGTCAACCAGCATGAGGTGATTATCTGTGCCACCAGAGACGAGATCGACGCCACGGGAAAGTAGGCCGCTCGCAAGCGCCTTTGCATTATCGAGGATCGTCTGCTGGTAGACCTTAAATTCCGGCTTGAGCGCTTCGCCAAAGCAGACGGCCTTTGCCGCGATGGTGTGCATCAGCGGGCCGCCCTGTGTGCCGGGGAAGATCGCCTTATTGATCGCGGGGCCGAATTCCTCCTTGCTGAGGATCATGCCGCCGCGTGGGCCGCGCAAGGTCTTGTGCGTCGTGGTGGTGACAACGTCTGCGTAGGGGACGGGCGAGGGATGCAGGCCCGCTGCGACGAGACCGGCGATATGCGCCATGTCGACCATCAGATAAGCGCCAACGCTCTTCGCAATCTCGCTGATGCGCTTAAAATCGATGATGCGCGGATAGGCGGATGCGCCCGCTACGATCAGCTTTGGCTTTACCTTCAGAGCCTCCTCGGCGAAGGCATCATAGTCGATATAGCCGTCCGCATTGACACCGTAGGGGACGAAGTTGAAATATTTGCCGGACATATTCACCGGAGAGCCATGCGTCAGATGCCCGCCATGCGCGAGATTCATGCCCATGACCGTATCGCCGGGATGGATCAGCGCAAAATAAACGGCCATGTTCGCCTGTGCGCCGGAATGAGGCTGGACATTGACACATTCTGCGCCAAACAGCTCCTTGGCGCGCTCAATGGCAATCTTTTCAACGATATCGACATACTGGCAGCCGCCATAATAGCGCTTGCCCGGATAGCCCTC
>DAWDUP010000148.1:2243-5059 GCA_052346825.1 Candidatus Fimivicinus sp.
GAGAGCCCTCTGCATATTTGTTGGTCAGTACGCTGCCCATGGCGGCCATCACGGCCGGGGAGACGAAGTTTTCAGAGGCAATCAGCTCAATATTACGCTGCTGGCGGCCAAGCTCCTGCTGCATGGCCTCACCGACCTCCGGGTCGAAGCGCGAGACAAAGCCAATGGTATCGAGAATTTCACTGTACATAACGTGTAACGTCCTTTCTTTCGCTCTTTCAGTCCAAAAAACAATATTATGGTTATCATACCATAGTTAAAAACAGAATTCAATGCAAAGATGCCCGGAAAGGTTGCCGTTCAGGCAGAAAGCGGAAGAGGAAATTTACAGGAGAAAGGGTTGGCGGATTTGGCGGAATACAGTATAATAAAGCCGAAATATATTGACTGGGCATCGATGCGCCTGGGTCGAGAAAGAAGGCTGTTCCATGACGAAAAAAGAACGCGCGCGCCTGGCAGTGGAGGCACTGAAGAAAGAATATCCGGACGCGATCTGCTCCCTGCGCGCCGAGGAGCCGCTACAGCTGCTCATTGCCACGCGTCTCTCCGCCCAGTGCACGGATGCTCGGGTCAATCTCGTGACGCCGGTCTTATTTGAACAGTATCCGACGCTGGAGGCCTTCTGTGAAGCGAAGGTGGAGGATGTGGAGGAGATCATCCACTCCTGCGGCTTTTACCATGGCAAGGCGCGGGATATCGTCGGCATGTCTCAAAAAATCCGCGATACATTCGGCGGCGTAGTGCCGGATACGGTGGAAGCGCTTACGACCCTGCCCGGGGTTGGGCGGAAGACGGCGAATCTGATCGTGGGTGACGTTTACGGTAAGCCTGCGGTTGTGGCGGACACGCATTTTATTCGGATGTCGAATCGGATGGGGTTCGTCGATACAAAGGATCCGTATAAGGTTGAGGTCGCAATGCGCAAGCTCCTGCCTCCGGAGGAGAGCAACGATTTCTGCCACCGCTGCGTGCTGCACGGACGCGCCTGCTGCACGGCGCGCAAGGCGATGTGCGGGGGCTGTTGCATGGCGGATTTTTGCCCGAAGAAGGGTGTTTAAACAAAAGCGAAAAAGAACTGTTGCAAAACCATATCAATTGCAGACCAGACGGAAAAAGCATTTGCGAGCCAGCGATTATGGTTCGCAAATGCTTTTTTAGGGCGCAACGTGCCGTTTTGTATGGATGATTTACCCCGCTTTAGGACAAATAATTCTTCATCTTCTGGATCCCATCTTCTTCCGTCTGGATGAGCGCCTGCCCGAGCGACTGGATTTCCGGCTGAACGTCGGAATACTGCTTCATCGTGCGTGTTGTCTCAATAAGCCCCATCGTGTTGCCGTTAATCATAATTTCTGCAATGTGGTTCGCGGATTTGTCCATCAGGGTGTTCAGCTGTACGCCCGACCAGAGGCTTGCCTGCGCGAGCGGGCCTTTCTCCTTTGGAACGGCCTTGTGCTGGGACAGCGCCTGTGAGGCTTGGCAGGAAATCTTCGCATATTGGTCGTGCTGCTCGTGCAGGTCGTTGAGAAGCTTTGCATCCGTCACCTTTTCCGTCAGGCAGGAGATGGATTCGCACCCCATCTGCGCGCCTTGATAAATTTTATTCAAGCATTCAATATTGCGGTCTTGCGGTTGAGCTGGCATCAAATTCACTCCTTTTTGTTTTTCTTAGTGTCTGTAGGAAACAGAAAAATATGTGCGTCTGCTTGCAAAAGGGCGAAATGTTCGATATACTGATACTGGATATGAAGATTATTTAAAAATTATAATTTTAAACAGGACAGTTATGGAAAAAACCGAGTTTTTATTACAGGGAAATACCAAAAACGGGCCGCTTTATCTGCGCGTTTACAGTTACTATAAGGATTTGATTGCAACCGGAAAGCTGCCCGCGGGAGCCAAGCTGCCGTCGATCCGGCGGTGTGCCCAGGAGCTGGAGATCAGCCGCACCACGGTCGAGGCAGCCTATCTGCAGCTAGCGGCGGAAGGGTATGTCCGCGCAAAGCCGCAGAGCGGCTTTTACGCATCCAGCCTCGATTACGATCTGACGGCTGGTGGGGTGCAGGAGCGGCCACGTTCCCATCAGGCTGCACCTGCGATCCGGTTCGATTTTGCTTCTGCCTCTGTGGACGCGGAGAGCTTCGATTTTGCCCTTTGGCGGCGGTATATTAAAAGCGCGTTACGCGCGGATGCGCGGCTTCTCTCCTATGGCGAGCCACAGGGTGAGCCCGATTTGAGAACCGCGCTCTGCAGCTATGTGGCGAAGAGCCGGAATGTCGTCTGCACACCGGATCAGATCGTGGTTGGCGCAGGTGTGCAGAGCCTGCTGCATATCCTCTGTGCGCTGCTGGGGGATCGGGCGCCGGTCGGGTTCTGGAACAATTCCTTTGTGCAGGGCCGCGCTGTATTTGAGGACCACGGCTTTCCTATCCGCTACTATACACAAACGGTCGATGATTTTTCCATTCTAGAGCAAGATGGGATCAGGCTGCTGTATACCTCTCCATCGCATATGGATGCAATGGGAGACGTAATGCCGGTTGCACAGAGGCTAAAGCTCCTGCAGGTCGCACGGCGCATCGGCTGCTTGGTGCTGGAAGACGACTACGACAGTGAATTCCGCTATTTTACCCATCCGGTTCCCTCGCTACAGGGCCTCGACGGCGGACGGAGTGTGATCTATATGAGCACGTTTTCAAAGCTCCTTCTGCCCTCCCTGCGCCTGAGCTTTATGGTCCTGCCGGCATCCCTGATGGATGCGTATGAAAATAGGGGCGGGCTGTATAACCAGACAGCTTCAAAGGCGGAGCAGATCG
>DAWDUP010000148.1:5069-5504 GCA_052346825.1 Candidatus Fimivicinus sp.
ATCCGGGACGGACATCTGTCATCTCAGATCCGGAAGGCACGCAAGCTCTATATGAATAAAAGCCGGGCGCTGTGCGAGGCGGCCCGCAAGGCGTTTGGGGATCGGGCAATGGCGGAGGTGTGCGCCTCCGGCCTAATGGTGCGACTGGAAATCAGAAGCGGGGAATCGGCTCAAGCTCTGCAGAAAAGAGCGCAGGAGGCAGGAATCGCCGTGCGGGCTGAGAGGGAATCGGCAGATGGGGAAAGCCCCCGCCTGCTGCTTGCAAGCGCTGGTGTACCGCTGGACGATTTTGAAATAGCCCTAGGAGAGCTACGCGATGTGCTGTGCAGGAAAAACAAAAGGATGGCGAATGAGCTGCAAGCTGGCTGTGTTTAGGTGATTTTAGCATCGGTAAACAAGGGGAAACAGCGCCGCCCGGCAGCCGCAAAGCCACGT
>DAWDUP010000149.1:0-3771 GCA_052346825.1 Candidatus Fimivicinus sp.
GCCGCCTGAAAGACGGCGCTTTGATGAACGGCGCACAAGCGCCGCCCTTGACATCCGCCCCCGCCAGCGTTATGTTGTAGACAAGGCGGCAACGGTCTTCGCCGCTGCCGCCCTATCAATTTTTGCTCTGTTTTCCACCACTCTACGCTGTTTACACAGAATTTGGGACTGACCCTTTCCAACTGAAAAAGTTTTCCACAAAATCCACACCATATGGCTTGGATTTGCTTTGCTGTTCCCTTTTGAGAAATTTTTGACTTATTCTTTTCGCCTTTCATCTTTCATACCGTCAAAAAAGACGTGCCGCAGATTTTGCCTTTCTGCGACACGTCCTTGATTAGGTCTGTCAATTAATCATCTATCTGCAATGTGAAGCTGCTGCTTCAAAGAAGATTGCAAAGCCTCAGAGAAATTAATGTTTGCCTTTTCTGCCGCATAGCAAAGCCAACCGGGAACGGTGCAATTTTTACGCACAGCGCGCATGTCGTTGCGGCGACGATAATCTGTAAAATCTACATCCACAAGCGACACAATGTCACCTTTTTTTCGTGCAACTGCGTCCATACCAGAAGGCTTGGGCAGCGATTTCCCATCATCCTCCATATCAATTCCCATCAGCCCGATTGCATCCCGTGCCATTTCGATTCCATCGGCAATATCGTTTCCTTGTGTGTTTGCGTCAAAATCAGGAATATAGACAGATACCCCGAATTCCTCGGGCGTGATTACAATAGGATAAACTTTTTTCATGCGGATACCTCCATTTTATATGATACGGCGGGGGATCGGGGACTATTTAAGCCCCCGCCGCCTGATGATCGCTTGCGCTACGCTTTCCTTGATTTCAGCTTGCCTAGAAACAGGTTCAATGCTCTTTCCGTCAGTATATATGTCATGGTTTCCTCCTCTCCGTTTGAAATACCATCCGTTATTCTCCAACATCTTTATTAAGTCCTTGCGTTTCGTGGCAATCATCTCCTTGTGTTTACGCTTATATTATACGCATATTATGCGCATGAGTCAAGGCCTTTTGATAAATTTTTGGGGATTAGCTGGAAAGATTAATTACCGATAAAAAACACACCCGAACAGGCCCCTTATAAATACAAAACGGGGGTTCGTATTTTTAATGCTATGCTCCACCATACCTGCGGTGAGCAAGTCGCGCACCGCAGGTTTTCTTTTTATTCACCTGAATGCCCGCGCTTTTATTGGGTATCTTTTTTCACCACTTCCGCACGCCTGCGGTGAGCAAGTCGTGCTCCGCGGGTTTTTATGTTTTTTACCTAGTCGATCCTCTTTGCCGACCGTTATCTATTTTGTCAACGTAACCCATAAGAGACAAACGTAAAGCAAACCCGAAGTTTGTATGCGTTTGTCTCTTTTTAGCATCGGCAAACGTGGCTTTGCGGCTGCCGGAGCGCTCCTTTGGAGTGTTGGCGCAAGGCAGACGACGATGCCTTCCTGCCGGAAGGCGAGGAGGATAACGCTGCAGAGCTCCTCGGCATCGCCCTCAAAACCGTTGTTGCCCCTGTTCACCGATGCAAACCACCGCCCTGCGCAAAAAAGCAAGCGTGAAAGAGAGCAGCATGATTCAATAAACAATTTCACTCTTTTTGAATAGAATGCTTTTAGGAGGTGCTGAGCTTATGCAAATTCACGTCGTACAATCAGGCCAGACTCTTTATGGCATCGCAAGGACTTATGGCATATCCGTTGCTGACATCGCGTCGGCCAATCAAATTGATCCCCTCAGAACGCTTGTAATTGGTCAGGCGCTTGTAATTCCCATTACGGGTATGTATTATTTTGTGCAGCCGGGGGACTCCCTTTACATGATCGGCAAACGTTTTGGAATCAGTTATACAAGGCTTGCCCAAATAAACGCGATTCATCCTGCTAGGCCGCTTCAGATTGGATTTCGCCTGTATATTCCACCTGCGCCGAAAACACCTGTGGAATCAAATGCCTATGCGGAAGCAATTAACAGCCGGTTCACAAATGTGGTAACTTCTTCTGTAATGGAGTACTCGCCCCTGCTTACTTACGTTGCCCCCTTTAGTTTTGAGGCAAGGCCCGACGGCAGTCTCGTTACTTTTGATGTTTCCCCTGTTAAGACCGCCTCGGCCGGCAGCGGAGCGGTGCTGATGATGGCGGTTACAAATCTCGAAAACGGACGGTTCAGCGATACGGTAGGCGAAGCAATTCTGAATAATGTGTCCACTCAGGATGTTTTGTTGGACAATATCATCGAAACCGCTGGAGAATACGGTTTTCAGGATATCCATTTTGATTTTGAGTTTCTGCGGCCGGAGGATCGGGAAAATTATAACGCTTTCCTGAGGAAGGCGGCAAAGCGGCTGCATGCGGAAAATCTCTTGATGTCCACCGCGCTTGCCCCAAAAACCAGTGCTTCCCAGACTGGAAAATGGTATACCGCGCACGACTATAAAGTTCATGGAGAAGTCGCGGATTTTGTGGTGATCATGACCTACGAGTGGGGCTATAGCGCCGGTCCCCCTATGGCTGTATCACCCATCGGGCCCGTGCGTGAGGTTCTGGAGTATGCAAAAACGGAAATACCTGCGAACAAAATCATGATGGGTCAAAATCTCTATGGCTATGATTGGACGTTGCCTTTTGTGAAGGGCGGTGCTTACGCCCGCGCAGTCAGTCCCCAGACCGCCATCTCCATAGCCAGGGGCAACAACACCATAATAGAATATGACGATACAGCGCAGGCCCCTTTCTTTTATTACCGCGACGCCTCGTCAAAACAGCATGTTGTCTGGTTTGAAGACGCAAGGTCCATCAATGCGAAATTTGATTTACTCAAGGAGCTTGAACTGCGAGGCATCAGCTACTGGAAGCTCGGATGGGCCTTCCCGCAAAACTGGCTGCTGCTGGAGGATCGGTTTCAGATCACGAAAAAGTGAATGGTGGCGGCAAGCTTTCGGAACGCTCTGTATTTGGTATGAGGTCCGCTTTTCGAACATTTTATCGAAAAGCGGACCTCTCTTTGTCCAGACAATTGTAAATAAGGGATTTTTGTACATCGGCTGTGGTAACACTACTGACGGAGAGCCGACCAAAAACTCGTTTTTGCCCTCCGGGCAAAAATTCCTTCACGTGCACGCAGTTAACGCGTGGGGCCTGCTGCCTTGGCCTACCGATAGGTTTTATTCCTTTTGTTCGTTACAGATTACATAAGGTTTCTCTAACACTGTATAGCCTGAATGTACTCGCACCACAGAAACAAAAAGATAGGCCCAGGCAGCATTACCGCTTACCCAATGCGTATATGTGAGGGGATTTTTGCATCGCAATGCAAAAATGAGCGCCCAAATTGTCTGAGCGCCAGTGAGTATCGCCTTACATAAACTGATCAAAATTTGGTAACATAAAAGGCCGGATGCCTATCCGCACCCGGCCTTTTGCAATATCACTCTGATCCTTATTCCGCAAACACCTTCGCCCATTCGATCGCACAAAGCTGGCACGCCTTGCCCTCCTGCGTGCTCTTCCGGTTATGAAATACTGTATCGTTGCCAATGAAAGAAAACTCTGGCGTTTCAAGCCGAAACAAATCTGCCCCGGTGAACGCTTTCTGCTTGCCTGCCTCCAGGTCGACGTACACAATTCTCTGCTCGTTGACCGCGCCGTTCTCCGGCGTGCCCGCAAGCACCAGCCGCTTCCCATCCGCGCTGACCGCTGCCGCGGCAAGCTCTTTCAGGCCGGGCGCGTCAAAGGCCTGTTCCTTCTGCGTGGCAA
>DAWDUP010000149.1:3781-5501 GCA_052346825.1 Candidatus Fimivicinus sp.
TATAGACCGTGCCGTTTTTCCCGATGAGCGTATCGCCGCTCAGGAGGTAATCCGTGCCGAACGCCCCTTCGAATTCCTTAAGGACAGCTTCCTTCTCATTGCTGAAACGCATCACGTTAAAGCCCTTGTCCGTCTTGCGTAGGAAGACGATGCCCTTGTCCGTGGAGCGGGCATAGCTGTAGTCCGCGTTCGCAAAGCCATGTGTCTGCGTGCTGCCGGTGCGAAACATCACGTCGCGCTTTTCGGAATCCTCCGCGTAGTAGCGGCCCGTAAAAAAGAGCAGGCGGTTGCCGGCATTGTCCACCAGCGCGTCCGTCAACAGCGTAAAGTCGGAGCGGGAACCACCGTTTTCGCCGATCGTGCGGCTCTTTTGCAGCAAAAACTCCTTCGTCTTGCCGGTGGAGAGATCGAGCGTATAGGCCTCCTCATATACCTTCTCGGATTTGTAGAAATCGTCTTTTTTCGTATCGAGCAGCAAAAGCGCATCCCCGGAGAACTTCTCCGGCATTGTCTTTACATGGAAGAAGACGTAATCGTAGATTGCAACCGGCGCATCTGAAATCGCCGTGGTGAATAGGCCGTAGCCGTCCACCTTGCCATCGCGCTTGAGGTAAGTGATTTTCGCGGGGATACTCTGTTTGCTGAGCAAAACGGTGGCGGTCACCGTACCGCTCGCGTCGATCTTGGTAAATGCACCGCTCTTGTATTCATAGAATGTAAAATTGCCCTCTGGGTCGGCAGTATAGAAAACGCCGTCAAAATCGGTCGGCAGCAGGGGATGGTCGGCAAAGTCGGCGGTTGTGCTCAGCGCCTGATAGGTTGCGGCAGCGTTGGGGTCGGCTTTCGGCTGCTTGGCCTCCTGCTTTTTGCCGAGGCCAAAGCCGAAGACGGCCACCGACAGCACAATTGCAACGGCAAGCAGGATACCAGTGATAATCAGCGGTTTCTTTTTCAAAACGAAATCCTCCTGACAGATAGAATCGTTCAGCATTACAGCTTATGATCCTCTCTATTATAGAAGAAAAGCGCCGGATGGGCAAGCATTATTTGCAGGCACACAGAGATATGGAAAAACAGCGCCGTCATGACGCGTTCACGTCACAACGGCGCTGGGTATGGGTCCGGTGAAGAAAGGCTGCTCAAAAAAGGATGAAGCTTCTAAATCCTTACACATCCCAGACGGGCTGCATATATCCGAAGCGTCCGCAGGAGACGCATTGTAGCAAACGGCTGTCAGCCCGGGCGGGAGAAATTGCGAGAACGATCCGCCCCGGTGTAGTGATACTTCCGCAATGGGGACAGATAAAATGTGCGTTCCGCAAAGGCCGCCACCTTTTATAAAGAATAATCGACACAACGATGATGGCAATCAGAATCAGGATCATCAGGAAAGCACGCAACAGTATTTGCATAAAAACTCCCTCTTCACGATATGGTGTTCCGGATTACATACATGACATATAAAACATTTTTCAGCTGTCACCATACTATCGCGTCGTGTCGCGGCTGTCAAGCGGGCAGCGCCTGTTTATTTGCAGAAATAGTGGTTGCCAATTACCTTGGTGACCGGGCGGCTGAGCATCCATTTGTTTGTTGTCTTTTTTGGATTGTAATAATAGATTGCGCCGCCGCTGGGATCCCATCCGTTGATGCAGTCCTGAGCCGCCTTGCGGGCAGAATCGACAACTGGTTTGCTCCAGTTGCTGTCATTCAGGGCGGA
>DAWDUP010000150.1:0-3229 GCA_052346825.1 Candidatus Fimivicinus sp.
CTGATGCCGACGCTCATCGACGAGGGGAAGGTATTCATCGCGGAATCTCCCTTATATGAAATCAATCATAAAGGCCAGACCTGGTTTGCCTATACGGAGAAGGAGAAATCCGATGTGCTCGCAGAGCTTGGCGACTGCCGCCCCAAGCCGGATATCCAGCGCTCCAAGGGCCTTGGCGAAAATGACGCGGATATGATGAGCCTCACCACGATGAACCCTGCCACGCGCAGACTCATCCAGATCGAGCCGGATGCGGCGGAAGCAACCTCTCAGATGTTCGATATGCTGCTGGGCAACAATCTGGCGGCACGCAAAACGCATATTGCGGATAACGGACACCTGTATCTGGATTTGACGGACGTAAGCTAACGCAACAGGCAATTCTGTAGACAAAATCGTTCGCTTTCTTTCAGGCTGTGAAAGGATGGACATTTCATATGGCTCCTAGAAAAGGTAAAAAGAATACGGAGAAAAAACCAGAGGTCAATTTAAACGCCCATATTCTGGGCGCGGGCGAGGTGGTCAACCAGCGCATTACAGAGACACTGGAGACAAACTATATGCCCTATGCGATGAGCGTTATTTTATCCCGCGCGATCCCGGAGATCGACGGCTTTAAGCCATCTCATCGCAAAATTCTATACACGATGTATAAGATGGGGCTTTTGGCCGGTGCCCGGACCAAATCGGCCAATATCGTCGGCAGCACGATGAAGCTCAACCCGCACGGCGATGCAGCGATCTACGATACGATGGTCCGCCTCTCCCGCGGGTACGAGGCGCTCCTGCACCCGTATGTCGATTCCAAGGGCAATTTCGGTAAGGCGTATTCCCGCGATATGCAGTGGGCCGCCTCCCGTTACACAGAGGCAAAGCTCGACCCGATCTGCAACGAGCTGTTCCGCGATATCGACAAGGATACGGTTGATTTCGTCGATAATTACGACGGCAAGCTCAAAGAGCCGACGTTGCTTCCGGTTACCTTCCCGTCGATTCTGGTCAACGCGAATACGGGCATCGCTGTCGGTATGGCGAGCTCTATCTGCCCCTTTAACCTCAAGGAGGTCTGCGAGACGACGATCGCCCTCATGCAGAATGAGGAGCATGATGTGGCCGATACGCTCAAGGCGCCGGATTTCACAGGCGGCGGCCTGATCCTTTATGATCGCGCGGAGATGGAGAATATCTACCGCACCGGTCGCGGCGGTATCCGCGTGCGTGCGAAATATGCGTACGATAAGGCCAGCAACTGTATTGACGTCACCCAGATCCCGCCGACCACCACAATCGAGGCGATTATCGATAAGATCATCGACCGCGTCAAGGCCGGCGTGATCCGCGAGATCAGCGATGTGCGCGATGAAACGGGCCTTGCCGGCATGAAGCTGACCATCGACCTTAAGCGCGGCGTGGACCCGGAGAAGCTCATGCAGAAGCTTTTCCGTATCACGCCGCTGGAGGATACGTTTTCCTGCAACTTCAATGTGCTGATCGCTGGCGTGCCACGTGTGCTCGGCGTGAAGGATCTGCTCAACGAGTGGATTGCCTTCCGTGTGGAATGTGTGAGGCGGCGCACTTTCTACGACCTGACCAAGAGCAAGGATAAGCTCCATCTCTTGCAGGGCCTTGCCAAAATCCTGCTGGATATCGACAAGGCAATCCAGATTATCCGCCAGACGGAGGAGGAGAGCGAGGTTGTTCCCAACCTAATGATCGGCTTCGGGATCGACGAGACGCAGGCGGAATATGTGGCGGAGATCAAGCTGCGCCACTTAAACCGTGAGTATATTTTGAAGCGGACAGAGGATATCGACCGTCTGGAAAAAGAGATTGCTGAGATGGAGGATATTCTGGCCCACCGCCGGAAGATTCAGCAGATCATCATCGGCGAGCTGCGGGATGTCATCGAGAAATACAGCCAGCCTCGCCGCAGCGAGCTGATTTATGCGGCGGACGTCGTCGTAGAGGAGGAAGAGGAGGATACGCCGGATTACCCGGTGCATCTGTTCCTCACGCGTGACGGCTATTTCAAAAAGATCACGCCGCTGTCCCTGCGCATGAGCGGGGAGCAAAAGCGCAAGGATGGTGATGAGATCACCCAGACGATGGAGTCGACGAACAGCCGCGAGCTGTTGTTCTTCACCAACCGCTGCCAGGTGTATAAGGCCAAGGTATCTGATTTCGATGATACAAAGGCGAGCGTCCTCGGCGATTTCATTCCCGCAAAGCTGGGAATGGAGGAGGGGGAGAGCGTTATCTATATGGCTGTGACGAAAGATTACAGCGGATTTATGCTCTTCTTTTTTGAAAACGGCAAGGTCGCCAAGGTGGAACTCTCCGCCTATGAAACAAAGACGAACCGCAAAAAGCTCGTCAAGGCCTATTCCGATAAATCCCCGCTGGCAGCCGCTCGCTTCGCTGCGGAGGATTGCGAGCTTGTGCTTCAATCGAGCGCTGGGAGACTATTATTGTTGCATACAGGCGCCATTGCCCCCAAATCGACCAAGGATACCATCGGTGTGGCCGTGATGACGCTCAAGCGCGGCCAGAAGCTGCTGCGCGTGCGGGATTATCGAGAAGGGGAGTTTGCAAAGCCACACCGCTACCGCACGAAGAATTTGCCCGCCGCGGGCGCGCTTCTGAGCGCCGAGGATGAGGGCGAACAGCTTGCATTAAAATAGGCGCCAAACATAGAAAGAAGGATTCCTATGGTCATTGATGTACACGCGCATATCTTCCCGGAAAAAATTGCGCGCAAGGCGACCGACAGCATCGGCCATTTTTACGGTTGCTCCATGGCGGCGGACGGCACGGTGGAAAACCTCTTGAGCTGGGGCGATCAGTATGGGGTGGATCGTTTTGTGGTGCATTCCGTGGCGACAAGGGCAGAACAGGTCGATTCCATCAATTCCTTTATCGCAGGGCAGGTGCGGCTCCATCCGGACCGCCTGATCGGCTTTGCGGCGCTGCATCCGGATAGCGACCGCATCTCACAACAGGCGGAAGAAGCCATTCAAATGGGGCTTGCCGGCGTAAAGCTCCACCCCGATTTTCAGCAATTCCACATCGACGACGAAAAGGCATTTCCGATCTATGAGGCGATCGAGGGGCGTATGCCCCTGCTGGTACATACGGGCGACAGCCGCACGGAGTATTCGAAGCCCTGGCGGCTGGCCAAACTGATCGACCGGTTCCCGAAGCTCGATGTGATCGCGGCGCATTTCGGCGG
>DAWDUP010000150.1:3239-4210 GCA_052346825.1 Candidatus Fimivicinus sp.
TCCGAGTGGGAAAACGGCGCGCTGAGCCTTGCGCTCAAGAATGTGTATGTGGATACCTCCAGCAGCCAGTTTATATTGACGCCGCATCAGGTGCGGGAGCTGATCGATATTTTCGGCGCGGATCATGTGCTGTTTGGGACGGATTACCCAATGTGGAATCCGGAGGAAGAGCTAAAGAAGCTCGCGCTTGTGCCGATGACGCAGGAGGAGCGGGAGCTGATCCTGCATGGGAATATGGAACGGCTGCTGGCGAAATACCAACAGTAATGATAGGAAATCCCGCAATGCTTGAAAGGAACCATAGCGTATGATATAATATTTACGCTGAAAGTGCCTGCGGGCATTGTCGGTACTGGAAGTGGCTTCTGCTTTAACGAGTTGCGGGCCGCTTCCTTTCATTTTTTGAGGTCGTCCTTCAACTTTTTAATCCCCCGGCGGATCGCCTCTGTCCTCGGCACTTGTGTTTGTTTGCAGTATGCATCAAGAATTGTATTGCATTCGGCGTCAAGTCGGACGTGTGTGGAAATGCCTTTGGGATTGTCAGTGGGACGCCCCATTTTCTTTTTTTCGGGCAATCATTTCACCTCACTTTCGTAGCCCAAATTTATCTTATCATTTTGTGGCACGTTCGTTGGTCATCTTAAATCACGGATCGGGAAATCGGTACGCGCTCAGGCCGCGTGGGTCCACGCCTTTTCCCTGGTTGGAAAAGGGTGCAAAAGAACAATTTTTGCACGGCACTGCGGCAGCGGCAAGATCGAGACACGGCCGGACCCGTTCGGCGAACCTTCCCAAACTCGGCGGCTCACGCCGCCTCAGACACATGGAAAGGTTCGTTTTTTTGCTCTGCGGATCAAAAAAATCCCCTCACGTGCACGCAATAAGTGGGTGGAACTTGCTGCCTTGGCCTGCCGACAGGTTTTATCTTCGCCGTCGGCTACAGATTACGAAAGGTTTTCGAAGCCGTATAT
>DAWDUP010000150.1:4220-5421 GCA_052346825.1 Candidatus Fimivicinus sp.
ACTCAGAAATTTAAGATAGGTCAAAAAATGAACTCGTCTCATCGAACCCCTGTACAAAGCTTCCATGTCCTGCCGCCCGTGCGGTAAGAGCGCATTTCAATACTTATAAATTGAAGTAAGCCCGCAGACCTCATATGTTAGGCTGGCAGGCTTGCCTTTTAAAAATCTTGCTTAATCAGCAAGCATCTGCTGAATCTTCTCCTTTACCGCCTGACACATCGCCTCCGGTAAAAGCTCCTCTTTAAAAGCTTTATCCCTCGCTGAGAATTCTACGATCCCCTTCGCGCAGGTCTTGGGGCTCACCACAATCCGCAGCGGCACGCCCAATAAATCAGCATCCGAGAACATCACGCCCGCGCTCACCGGGCGGTCGTCAAAGAGTACCTCCACGCCTGCCTTGGTCAGCTCCTCATAGAGCGTTTCTGCTGTCTCCTTGACCTGCGGGTCGACTGCTTTGAGCGCGCAAATGTGTACCTGCCAGGGTGCGATCGCCATCGGCCAGATCGGGCCGTAATCGTCGTGCCGCACTTCGCACACAGCGGCTGCAAGCCGCCCTACGCCGATGCCATAGCAGCCCATGATCGGGTATTGCAGCTTACCCTCCCGGTCAAGATACTGCATCCCCATGGAACGGGTGTATTTATCGCCAAGCTGGAAGATATTCCCCACCTCGATACCGCGGCTGATGCGCAGATGCGGCTTGCCGCAGGCCGGGCAGACGCCGCCCTCGAATGCCTTTGCCACATCGAAGAATTCCGGCTTCTGTTTGAGGTCGCGCTCGAGCGAAACGCCGGTGAGGTGGTAACCATCCTCATTTGCACCGCATACCGTGCACCGGATGCCCTCCATGGAGCGGTCAAAGACCGCCTGCACCTTGTCGTTCAGGCCCACCGCGCCGATGGAGCCGGGGACAAGCCCGCTATCCTCCGTGATTTGAGCGGCCGGATGGATCTCCGTTTTCAGGAGATTGCGCAGTTTCGTTTCATTGACCTCTAGATCGCCCCGGATAAACACGACCACATAGCCGTCGTCCTCATTTTTCTGGTATACCACGGCCTTGCAGGTCTGCTCCGGCTCCAAGTGGAGGAAAGCGCACAGGTCTTCAATGGTTTTTACGCCGGGGGTGGAGACCTTTTTCAGTTGAGCCTGCTCTGTTACCGGATTCTTGACAATGCACTGTGCGGCTTCCATATTGGAGCGG
>DAWDUP010000151.1:0-3524 GCA_052346825.1 Candidatus Fimivicinus sp.
TGTAGCGTTGCCCAAAACGGCAATCAGCGTCCCCGCGTAGACAGACCAGCTGTTACTCTGGAGAGTAGGCAGCTAGTCTTTTTTAATTGCAACGAGCGGCAGGGTCATTATTTAAATAACAACGATGTGCTCTATCTGCATCACCTCCCCCTTTTACGCAATTCATCGCATCAAGGGCGAGGCGCTAACTGCCAGCCAATCTTCAGGCAACGTCACAACCCAATTATAACGAAAAAAATCGGGCAGGCCAATCCATCACAGGATAACCCCCCGATTTTTGTATGTTTATGTCATATTAAACAGCTTACCTAACCGCCTTTACGCGGAACAGCTTCACTCCATGCTTTGGCACATAACCGGAAAGCGTATCCTGTACCTTCGCCTCGTGCCCCGTCCAGAGCTCCTTGACCTCATAACCGTCCGCAAACGGCAGGTCGACAAAGCCCTCGTTCGCAAGCGCGCGCAGGCTCACCTCCGCCCGTTTTTCCGACGGCCCCTTATTGAAGAAGCAGACCGCCAGCTCGCGGTTTTCCAGCGGTTTCACGAGAATGTCGATCAGGCCGTCCCTGCGTACGCGGCGGCACTGGACACCCAGCGGGTCCTGGTCGATGGCGATTACTTCGCGGTTTTTCAGGATGGAGAGCGTTTTATTTTCCGTATCCACCGTACCGTCCGCCTTAATGAATTTGCGGATATCGTTGCCGAGGATCAGCGGCGCGGCCATCATGCACCAAAGGGTAAAGTGGGATTTATTTTCCTCATAGGTCAGGTGCCCGTTGCCAACCTCCAGCATATCGGGATCGTTCCAGCCGCCGGGGCCCGCATACTCATAAAGCCGGACGTTGTGCTCATAGATGCCGAGCATCGAGGCCCAGTTTGCCTGGATATCCGGCGTGGTGCGCCAGAGGTTGCCCGCCTCGCGCCCCCATTGATACGGCTTATTCCAGCCCCACTCGCAGATGGAATAAACGATCGGCTTCTCCGGCTTACCCGTGCGCTGTGCGTATTCCTTCGTGGCCTTTTTGAGCAGGACACCCATATTTTCATATTGCAGCGCGGCGCTGTCGAAGCGCGAAGCGACGGGGTTGTGAATCTTGATGATATTCCCGCCCGCCTGAAGCTGCACGCGCACCTGGATACGGCCTGTCGGACTCCAGGATTTCGTCGGCGGCACGTCCACATGGTATTTGTCCATCCCGTTGACCGTAACCATGCAGAACTTGGCCACATTATCCTTTTTGCGCAGGCCGATGGTCAGCACATATTCGCCCGCTTCCTCCACGATGACATCCCGGAAGGTAAGGGAGCCCTGGTTCGCATCCAGGCCCGCCACATACTTGCCGCTGTCGAGCGCTTTGTCCTCCACGACACACGCGCGGCCCTCCAATAAAGCATCCTCCGCCTGGATGACGAGCTTATCCCGATCACCCGCTTTGCCGATCAGGATTTGATCAATACAGGGGGCTTTCGTCGGAATCTGCACATTGTGGCAGAAATCATATTTGAAATACTCCACGCCCCATTCCGCGAGCGTGCGCGCGTCCGTCTCCTCATGGCCGAGGGAGGCGGGCAGATCCTCGCAGGTGAGCGTGCCGTTGGAGGTGTAGAGGCCGAGCTTCATGCCATGCGCGTTTACATCCTCCACCAGCTTCTTCATCCCGCTCGGAAAATTGGTGAGATCCCCCTGCAGCCGCCCCTCCTCATCACGGATGGAGGATTGCCAGCAGTCGTCCAAATTGAGATACCGGTATCCCGCTTCCACCAATCCGGAGGCCTTCATGGCAGCGGCCGTCTCGCGGATAATCTGCTCGTCGATCTTCTGCCGGAAGGTATTCCAGCTCGACCAGCCCATGGGTGGAGTCAGTGCCACACCGTTGTCGTAATGCTTGGTGGCGATCACATGTAGCCGCGTCTGTGCAATCAGCTTTTTGGCAACACAGAGTGGGCAAATATGTTTCTTCTTGAGATAGGCGCCGCCCGCGGCTGCGCCTGCTGTTAGAGTGGCGAGGGCCGCCATCGATTTCGCTTTCATCATCCTGAACCGTCCTTTTTTTATGATATTGTCGCAGAGCAACAGGCTTAATAGAAAAACTTGCGGGAGAGCCAAGCGCGCAGCCGTTTATTGCGCGCCACAGCGATAAAAAACGCCATCAGCGCAAGGCAGCAGGCGGCGATCACCAGCGAATACTGCAAGGGCCTCCCTGTATTTTGATACATGCTGAACAGCACATCGGCATAGATGGCGTATAAGGTGATCTCCGCCAGCACAGCGATAGAAACATGAGGCCAGTCGCGCCGCTTGCGGCTCAGCCAGGAGATCATAAACAGCGCGATTACCGCAAGCCCCAGAATCAGCGGCAAGCCCAGGCACCAAAACCAGCCGCGCGGCCCCCAGCCGACAAGATAGAACAACCAGGTATACAGCGTCCCTGCCATTGTGTCCAGCAGCCATAACAGATACGGATGCGGCTTTTCCATTAAAAACGGTACGATCAGGAACACCCAGAACAGCAGGCTGGCCGATACGATATACACCGACCATACACCGCTGTCGAGAATCAGCAGGTTCGCCACTCCGCAGATCAGATTGGGGATCAGCAGCACCATAGAGACAAGGAAGGCGACATACCGCCGGTTCGTCCCCTCCGGAAGCGCCAGCCGGTCCGGATAGGGCGCCGGAAGAGCCTGATCCGGTTCGTCGAGATAGGGGTTGAGCACCGGCGCGCCGCACAGCGCGCATTTTTTTGCGCTGTCGTCGAGTTCAACACCGCAATTGACACAATAGGACAAGAAATGGACACCTCCTGATGCCGCACCGAGACGGCCATATGATCAAACTCATTCCCGATTGCTTTCGATCTTTACATGAACGCCCATTTTCACCAGGCGGGTAAAAAACGCACGCTCGATATCGCTCTCCTGATAGATATTGGCAAAGGTCAGCGCAAAGGTGTTTTGGAAGCTGACCGCGGCGCAGCGCGAGCCGCTGCGCCTGCCCGGCCCGGTCATGAGCACAAAGCGGTCGATATACGGCTCCATCTCTTCCGGCACCCGGACAATGCCGAGATTGGAGATCAGCACACTCGTCGCCTTTTCGCCCGTGATGAGAAACGACAGGCCAATGAAGAAATCTTTCACAGGAAGCGGCAGAAAGCGCATGAACGGGTTCGACTCAAGCTTTAGATTACTTGACATCATGGCATTGAGCTCTTTCGGGTTATTCACATAGCGCAGGTAAAGGGACACCTGCCGGATGATCTCCTCAAACGTATACTCCCCCATATTGGGATCGATGCGCGCGGAATAGCAGAGTGAAAAATTGCGCAACGTTTTCGTTGGAAAGGAGTTGCGCAGGTTGACGGGAATCTGGACGCTGACATCCTTGAGCTTCCCACGCCCCCGGTGCTCCTCGAGCTGCTTGCGGTAATGCACATCCAGCAGCAGAGCCGCCACGAATTCCGTGATCGTCACACCGAATTCCTTTGCCTTTTTTTTGAGCGCGTCAACGGGCATATAGCCGGTGG
>DAWDUP010000151.1:3534-5401 GCA_052346825.1 Candidatus Fimivicinus sp.
TGCCCTTTGCGTGGTAGGCGAATTTATTCACCTTATGCCGCGGCGCAGCTTTGGAGGAAGCAAAACGCTTGAAGGGATCGCCGATCTCATCCTGCGTGGGCCGCTCATTGAGATCGAGCACGCTCTCACCCGGCGGAATCACATGCCCCATCAGGCGCAGATACTGGGCTGTGATCGTATTGAGCAGCCGGGACGCGCCGTAGGCGTCGCTGAGCGCATGGTAAAAATCGATGGATATCCGGTTTTCGTGATAATAAACGCGGAACAGAAAGCGGTTATTCTCCCGCCAGTTGACGCGGTGGCAGGGGTTTTGGATATCCGGCTGGATCGGAGGGGCCAAGCGGTCGTTCTTTTCAAGGTAATGCCAAAAGAAGCCCCTGCGCATCCTGACATTGAAGCAGGGAAAACGCGGGAGCGCCATAATGACGGCCTGCTCAAGCACTGCGGGATCAATTTTTTCCCGCAGCACAACGGAGAGGCGAAAAATATTCGACCACTTCTGGGTATTCTGCCCTGGAAAGATCTTGGCCGCATTATCGAGCCGATACCACTCGCGCGGCTTAAATATCCCCTTTGACTGATCCATGGAGCACACCTCGCAGCAAGAGATGGAACGGTTTTATTCTGCGGCCGGTCACGTGTTTTTATCCACCTGATGAAACTGCTTGAGATTGCCGGATTTCTGCCGGCGGCGGGCAAGCTCCTGTGTAACGTCAGAGACGTCAATGCCCTCGTTCGCCATGAGCACCAACAGGTGGAAGAGCAGATCGCCAATCTCCGCGACGGTATCCTCCTTCACGCCGTTTTTGGCGGCGATGATCGTCTCGCCGGATTCCTCCGCCACCTTCTTTAAGATCTTATCCGTGCCCTTCTCGAAGAGATAGCAGGTATAGGAGCCCTCCTGCGGGTTTAACCTGCGGTCAAGGATCACGTCGTATAACTCCTGAAAAATATCCTGCATGGATTATTGTTCCTCCCAGATGGTTTTAAAAAAACAAGAGTGGCTGCCCGTGTGGCAAGCGGGGCCTGTCTGGCGCACGGTGATGAGCAGCGTATCGTCGTCGCAATCCGCGCGGATGGAAAGGACCTTCTGCGTATGGCCGGAAGTTTCACCCTTGTTCCAGAGCTTTTGACGCGAACGGCTGTAAAACCAAGTATACCCTGTTTCCATCGTTTTGGCAAGGGATTCCAGATTCATATAAGCAAGCATGAGCACCTCATTCGTCTCCTCTTCGACGATAATGGCGGGGATCAACTCGCTCTTGACAAAATATCGGGATAAATCCAAGCAAAAAACTCCCTTCTGAAAACGATTTCAGACAACAGACAGAAGACTTCAGGCCCCACAACAGGCGGTAAAACGATTGATGCGTTTCACACTAATGCAATTTTTTAATTGCACATTTGCGCATCGTGCTGCCACAGTCTGACGCCTATTGTCTGTCATCTGCTATCTGAATAGCCTGGCGTAAATCCAGCGTGCCCTTATAAATCGAGCGCCCGCAGATTGCGCCATAGAGGCCGCAATCCCGCAGGGCAATGATATCGCTGAGGTCCGTCACACCGCCGCTTGCGACGAGATCGCACCCGACCGCCTGCCGGATGCGGGTGAGCTGTTTGAGATTCGGCCCGGAGAGCATGCCATCCCGCGCGATATCGGTGCAGATGAGGCAGCGCACGCCCACCTGTTCCATGCGGCGGGCAAGCTCCACATCGCTGACCGTGCTCGTTTCAACCCAGCCCTCGGCTGCAACCATCCCATCGCGCGCGTCGATACCTACGGCAATTTTCTCGCCGTAGGCCGCCACAACCTCCCGCACGAGCGATGCATCGCGCAGGGCGACGGAGCCGAGGATGACGCGGGAAA
>DAWDUP010000152.1:0-5387 GCA_052346825.1 Candidatus Fimivicinus sp.
TTCCTTTTCCGTTCGGCCGGAAAAGGAAGCAAAAGGGGCCGTTTTGCACGGCACTGCGGCAGCGGAAAGATCGAGACACGTTAAAAGCAGTTCGGCGAACCTGCCCAAACTCGACCACTCACGTGGTCTCAGACACATGGGCAGGTTCGTTTTTGCCCTTTGGTCAAAAATCCCCTCACGAGCCACGCAGTGAACGAAGCGCTATGCTGCCTTGGCCTTCCATCAGCGTTTACGCTGTCGAAAGCAGGGTGTGAGAACGGGGTTTTGTGATGAATCGATCAATTTCGCAGTAGCTTTCTGTGTGCAAAAATATAGTTTCACAAAGCGAGATTGTGCTGAAAATTGGCTGCGCCCCAAACAGCTGCCTGTAGGCCAAGGCAGCGCCCGCAGAATCTTACTGCGTGGCTCGTGAGGGGATTTTTTGCATTGCAATGCAAAAAACGAGCGCCCGAATTGTTTGAGCGCCGTGAGGCAGCGAGTTTTCGGGCGTCTCGCCGAACTGCTTCCAACGTGACTCAAAACGAACTGCTGCCGCAGTGCCGTGCAGGGGGTCGCGGGGTGCTCCCCGCGGCTCTTTTTGCTTCCTTTTGTGAGAAGACAAAAGGAAGTGTCCGCGAGGCATGAGCGCGTTCCAATTTCCCGATCCGTGATTTACAACGACCAACGAAAATCAAATCGCGTCAACAAAACGAATACGCAATGTTAGAGAATTACCGCCCCGGAGATGAAAAAGCCCCGGGGCGGTTTGCATTAGATTTCCATGTCTAGTTCAATCCCGTTGCACCGACCGTCTGAAACAGGCTATCCACAGCTTCCCGCAGTTCCGAATGTTCCGTCTTTGTCAGGTTGGGATCAGTTTTTAGGAGTTCCCTTGCCGCCTGCTGCGCCTGCTTCAAAACATCCATATCCGTAACCATATCAGCAATTTTCAGGGCGGGCAGGCCATGCTGGCGCGCACCGAAAAAGTCGCCTGGCCCGCGCATCTTCAGATCCGCATCCGCAATCTGAAAGCCATCCGTCGTCTCGCACATCGTTTGCAGCCGCTGTTTGGCCTGCCCGTTTTCCGCGTCGGAAATTAAAATGCAGGACGACGGATGCCTGCCGCGTCCCACGCGCCCACGCAGCTGATGGAGCTGGGAAAGGCCGAAGCGCTCCGCATTTTCGATGACGATGATCACCGCATTCGGCACGTCCACGCCAACTTCTACGACCGTTGTGGAGACCAACAGCTGAATATCGTTGGCCGCAAAGCGGCGCATGGTGTCCTCTTTTTCCTTTGGCTTCATGCGACCTTGCAAAAGGCCGAGTTGGTAGCCGCGGAAGGGGCCGTTTTGCAGCTTTTGTGCATATTCCTGCGCAGCGGTCAGCTCCGTTTCTCCCTCTTCGACGAGCGGGCAGACGATATAGGCTTGGAGGCCCTGATCGAGATGCTTTCTGATATAAGCATATACTCGCTGGTGCAAACGGCTTTCCACAGCATAGGTTTTGATCTTCTGCCGCCCGGGCGGCAGCTCGTCGAGGATGGAAATATCCAGATCGCCGTAGATCATCAGCGCAAGCGTGCGGGGGATCGGCGTGGCGGACATGACGAGCAAATGGGGATTCCCGCCCTTGTCCGCGAGTGCTGCGCGCTGCCCGACGCCAAAGCGGTGCTGCTCGTCTGTGATGACCAGCCCGAGACGGCGGAAAACAACATCCTTTTGAATGAGCGCGTGCGTGCCGACAACGAGGTCGATTTCACCGCTTTGGAGAAGTGCTTTGATCTCCTTTTTCTCTGCCGTGCCGGTTGCGCCGGTCAGAAGTGCGCAATGGATGCCGGCAGGGCCCAGAAAGCCTTCCAGCGTGTGATAATGCTGTTCTGCCAGAATCCCTGTCGGCGCCATCATGGCGCATTGTAGGCCGTTTTTAGCCGCCGTATGGATGAGAGCAGCCGCGACGGCTGTTTTGCCGGAGCCGACATCGCCTTGCAGCAGCCTGCTCATCGGTATGGCAGAGCGCATATCTTGCAAGCATTCCGAGATCGCGCGGCGCTGCGCGCCAGTAGGGGAAAACGGGAGAAGCGCAAAAAATGCTTCGCTGTAGTCCTGCACAGCCTGTAAGGCCGTCTGTGTCCGCGTCCGCGCCTTCAGGCGCAGCAGGCCGAGCTGCAGCGTGAGCAGCTCTTCAAAAACCAGCCGCCTGCGCGCGCGTAGAAGCGACTCCTCATCCGCAGGGAAATGGATGTTTTCCATTGCAAAGCGTAGGTGGCAGAGGCTATGTTCCTGGCGCAGCACGTCCGGCAGCGGGTCGTTCAGCTCGTCTTTTCGCAGCGCAAGCGCATGGGCGACACACGATTCGATGACACGGGAGGAGAGCCCCTGCGTCTGCGAATAAATCGGGCGGATGCGCTCCCCTGTCTGGGCTGGCTCCACAAGGGGAGAGGCCATCTCACGCCGGCCCAGCTGACCTCCAACCCGGCCGAAGAAGAGATATTCCTCTCCCTCCTTCAGCTTTGCAGCGGCATAGGGGTTATTAAAAAACGTGATCTGCATTAGGCTGACGCTATCGGTCACTTCTGCTTTGTAAAGGGTAAGGCCCTTACGAATCAGGTGCTTTGACGGCCTGCGCGAAACGATTGCTTTCACGCAGCAGGGCTCTCCGAACGGCGCGCTGGCAATGGAAACAACTTTACTCCAGTCCTCATAGGCGCGGGGATAAAAACGAAGCAGGGCGTCGATGGAATCCACGCCGAGCCGGTGAAACAGCTCGGCGCGTTTTTCCCCCACGCCCTTGAGATAACGGATGTCCGTATGTGTTTGGTGTTGCATGTAGATATCTCCTGTTCTGAACTTATTCCACGGAGATGATGAAATAATAGACAGGCTGGCCGCCATTGACGACGGAGATGTCAACATTGGAGCCGTATTTGGTGGCGAGCATATTTTTAAGCTCCAGCGCCTGCTCCTCGGTCGCTTCTGTGCCGTAAAAAATGGTAATCAGAGAGCAGTCACGCTTGTTGTAAAGATGCTTTGTTACGCGATAGGCCACATGCAGGAGGTCTTGCTCAACAATGGTGATCTTTCCATTCTCCATGCCGAGGATCTGGCCCTTTTTGATGCTTTCGCCATCAATGGAGCTGTCGCGTGCGGCGAAGGTGACAAGGCCGGTCCCCACGTGCTCAGCGGCCTTCATCATAATAACATGGTTTTCTTCTGCGCTGAGCGACTCATCAAAATGGAGCATTGCGGTAATACCCTGCGGGATGGTGCGCGTTTGCAGGACGCTTACGCCACGATCTGCAAGCGGAATGGTCTGCTCGGCCGCCATAATGATATTTTTATTATTGGGCAAGACGAAGACGTGCTCCGCAGGCGTTGCCATGACCGCATCGAGGATATCCTCCGTGCTGGGGTTCATGGTCTGGCCGCCGCTGACGACCTGATCCGCGCCAAGCTCGAGGAAGAGCTCTTTCAGCCCTTCTCCTGCCGCAACGGCGACAAAGCCGAATGGCTTGACCGGCTCTTGGGCAGGGAGGGCCGCCTGCTGCACGGGCGGCTCCTGCGGAGAGTCGAAGGCGGCATTGGTATGCTGCTGGCGCATGTTGTCGATCTTTATGTTGACCAGAGGGCCATATTTCAGGGCCTCCTGGATGACATTGCCGGGCTCATTGGAATGGACATGCACCTTGATGATATGATCGTCGTCTACCACGACCACACAGTCGCCAATGGATTCGAGATAGGCGCGTAACCGAACGGGATCCATCGTGGAGTGCGGATCCTTGTTGATGAGAAATTCGGAGCAGTAGCCAAATTTGATCTCTCCGTCCGCATTGGCGACGATTTCCTTCTTTTCGCCATGGTGCTGTGCGGTGACGGGTGTGGCCTCGTCTGACGTGCTGGCGATGATGCCATTGCCATTGAAAACGCTGCGCATGCCTTCCAGGATTAAAACAAAGCCCTGACCGCCGGCATCGACGACACCCGCTTTCTTTAAAATGGGCAGAAGATCCGGCGTGGTGGCGAGCGCTTTGGCAGCGCTATCACACGCAGTATTAAAGACCGTTACAGCATCCGCGCCGCTGTTGGCAGCGCGCTTTGCGCTCTCGGATGCCAGGCGGACAACGGTAAGAATTGTCCCTTCCGTGGGCTTCATGACAGCTCCATACGCCATTTCCACACCGATCTGCAGCGCATTTGCGAGGGCGGTTCCATCCGCCTGCTGGCAGCCCTTGAGGCCCTTGGAGATACCGCGGAAAATCAGCGACAGGATCACGCCGGAATTGCCTCGTGCGCCGCGCAGAAGGGCGGATGCGACCGCCCCCGAGACCTCCCCGGTGCCCGCATCCTCCGCAAGGCGGGAAACTTCCCGCGCCGCGGCGCCGATGGTCATGGACATATTCGTGCCCGTATCCCCGTCGGGGACAGGAAAGACATTGAGCGCATCAACGTCGCCGCGATGATTGTTGATATGGTGAGAAGCGGAGATCACCGCATCCCGAAGCATACTGCCGGTTATCACTGTATAAGCACTCCTTACAGTTCAATCAGTGGGGTACCTGCTGTTGTCAGGATTTCATCCCATCCACAAATACATTGACCTTGCGTACCTCGAAGCCTGTCGCTTCCTCCACCGTATAGCGCACCTTGTTGACGATGCTCTTGACGATGGCGGAAATATTGAGCCCATAGGTTACGATGATATGCAGGTCAATGGCAAGACCGTCGCCATCCTTACGCACCGCGACTCCCTGGTCAGGAAAGCTGCGGCGGCGGTTGAAGAAGGAGCGGATCCCTTGCCGGGCATTGCTGTTAGCCATGCCGACAACGCCGAAACAGGATGAAGCGGCGTTGCCTACAAGGCTGGAGAAATAAGACTCTGTAATCTCGATCGTGCCGAGATGATTTTCCATCCGGATCATTTGCGCAGTCCTCCCTCTCGATGCTGCGTGCGCTATGGAGATATGAATCCGTAGCATTACAGCCCACTATTATACACGATTTTTAGAAAAACAGCAATGGATGGGACGATAACTTAATGGTTTGTTTATGATTGGGTGAAGAAAAATAATTCCCAGCCGAAATCGGAAAGGAAGAAATATCGGATACACATATCATAGTGAAGAACTGTATCACCGGTATCTAAAATAACATTTGATATTGTTGACATAATTTATACATTATGATAGAATTTAATTGTGCAAAACAGAAAGGCATGATACCAATGTACATTTTATGATGGGTGAGCACCTTTATCACATTGAAATGTTAAGTGGGGTGACGTTTTGATCCGGATGAAGCGTTTCTTTTGGATTCCTTGTCTGGTACTTTGCGCATGTCTGTTGACGGCATGCGACGGGTCCGGTAAGCTGGACTCCGTACGTGTAGAAAATCCGCTGGACGGCGGGG
>DAWDUP010000153.1:0-805 GCA_052346825.1 Candidatus Fimivicinus sp.
TGTATCTGACAGTGCAATGGTTTGGACAGGCGGCATCAAAATCTTCAAGCACACTATCGGCGACACGCCGCTTGCAGGCGCTGAGTTTAAGGTTTACACCTCCGAAGAGGACGCCAAGGCTGGAACGCATGCGATCCAGAGAGACGGCAAAGATCTTGTGATCACCTCCGGCGAAGATGGTTATGCAATCGTCGATGGTCTCGGCGAGGGCACCTATTGGTTCGTGGAGATCAAGGCTCCGGTTGATGATAATAACGAGCCCTATGCCATGCTGAAAGCCCCCGTAGAAGTGACGCTGGATAAAGAGACGGCATCTGAGAATTATGCAACGCATCCAATTCTCAACACCAAGCTTGTTTCCCTCCCGATCACCGGCGGCATTGGCACGCTGATCTTCACCTTCAGCGGTATTGCTCTGATGGGCGCGGCCGTGCTCCTGTACATCCGCTCCCGCAGGAAGAGCTCCGCACAGGCATAAAGGTCTGAGAGATCATACCCTTCCCACAGGAAATAAATGCGACTAGCACAAACATAGGCCCAATCAAAAAGGCTGCCGCGCACATGCTCGCGGCAGCCTTTCCCAGAAGCTGTCTGTTCACGCTGTTTTCCCATCGCCATACCGGGCGCAGCGCTGCTGCCCCGGCATGTGGATTGAAAGAAATGCTAAGATAAATTGCCTTCCGGCAGGCTCAGCCGCTCCCGGATGGGGGCGTGGATTGAAATTTTGTCGTTATGATAGATACGCGGCAGGCAATGCAAACCACCGGAGGGCATTGCCACCTGTGGCCGGGGCCCTTCCGGCGGC
>DAWDUP010000153.1:815-4868 GCA_052346825.1 Candidatus Fimivicinus sp.
ACAAAACGCAAAGGGCGGACGCGCATGAAAAAACGCAAAAACATCATTCTCCTGCTCCTTTTCCTGATCGGGCTCGGGCTGATCCTCTACCCCACCGTCAGCAGTTGGATCCAGGATTGGAATCACAGCAAGGCCATCAACGATTACCGCAAGCAGGTCGAGGCGGAGAATGCCGCGCAACTCGAGCAAAAAAAAGAGGAAGCACGGGCCTATAACGGCCGCCTGGCAAATCCGCAGAAGGAAGCCTCCGCTACGCAGGATGCCTCCGTGGGGTACTACGACCTGCTCTCCTTTCAGAGCGTGATGGGTTATCTGGAGATTCCGGAAATCGGCGTTAACCTCCCCATCTACCACGGCACCAGCGATCTGGTTTTGGAGATGGGCGTGGGTCATCTGGAGAGCTCCTCCCTGCCCATAGGCGGCGAAGGCACCCATGCGGTGCTGATGGGGCACCGCGGCCTGCCCTCCTCCACCCTTTTCAACAAGCTGCCAAAGCTCAAGGAGGGCTCCCGGTTTTATCTCCACATGCTCGATGAGACACTCGCCTATGAGGTCGACCAGATCAAGGTCATCGAGCCGGATAATCTGGCGGATTTGCAGATCGTCCCCGGCAGGGATTACGTTACGCTGATGACCTGCACGCCGTATATGATCAATTCGCACCGGCTGATCGTACGCGGCCATCGGATTGCCACACCCCCGCCGGGCGAAGAGGCTGCACCTGCCGCTGCCGTTCAGGTGCAGCCACAGGCAGAGCAAGCCGTCTGGCCGTGGATTCTGGCCGCCGTTGCCGCCGCATGCCTGCTCGCCCTCTGCATCATCCTGCTTGCGAAAAAGAAGCGAAGGAAGGGGCCGCGCGCATGACAGCATCTCGAAAAAAGCGGCTGCGCAACGCTGCAATCCTGCTCTTTCTATTGGGGCTTATGCTTGCATGCTACCCGGTTTTGAGCAATTGGGGGCGCAATGCATTGCAATCGATCGACAGCAGGCATTACGGTGAGGCACAATCGCAGGCGGATTCCTCCGGGCAGGCAGCGCTGGAGGAACTTTACCGGGAAATGCAGCGATATAACGAGCGGCTGTTCCGGGAGGGGCAAAAGCTGACCGATCCCTTTGCTTATGAGCAGCCAAGCTTTGATCTGACGCAATTCGGACTGTCCGATAATATTGTGGGGTATCTCTCCATCCCGGAGCTTGGCATCCAACTGCCCGTTTATTTGGGCGCAAGCCGCGAAAATCTGCGCAAAGGGGCCGTGCATCTTTCGCAGACCTCCCTGCCCATCGGTGGGATAAATACCAACGCTGTGATCGCCGCGCACCGCGGCATGGCGTCGCAGGAGATGTTCCGCCATATTGAACGGCTGGAACAGGGAGACCTTGTCCTCCTCTCCAATTTCCGGGAGGAATTGCGCTATCAGGTAACGGAGATCGAGATCATCGCGCCGGATGAGATTCAGAAAGTGCTCATCCAATCCGGGCGGGATTTGCTCACGCTTGTCACCTGCCATCCTTACCCGACCACACAGCAGCGGTATGTGGTTTATTGCGAGCGCGTATCGGACGATTCCTAAAAGGAAAAACTGACAACGTTATAGGTTTTTCCGGCGTAATACTCGGCAAAATACCCATATACTACGATGAATTTTACACTGTCTAAGCCTCGATCCCTTTTTCAATTTGTGCGGCTTATTCTACCTTATCTTAAAAGATAATTCACGGATGAATATAAAATAAGCGTGGTACACGGTAGTGATCCACCCTACGCCACGCTTTTGTTATACGACTATCGATATTTCGGATATTTTATCATTAAGACGATTAACCAGATAAATACTGTCAGCGCCGCTATTGCATAGACAACAAACAATATTTGCCACGTCACAATAGACGCATCGATTTGCTTTGCCTTATATATTGCAGTATTCATGTGTATTGCGGTTGCCGCATGAATAATCCCAGTCGCAGGAATCAGCAATTTGATCCATAGGTTATACTCGCGACGATAAAAAACGAGAAAAATAATCGCCGTTACAGGAAAAATGATGCAAGAAAGGAAGATGGGAAGAACAACTGCTTCATCGTAGAACCATGTGCTGATCCCCAGGCTTTTTTGGATCACAAATCCAAAATCAAAGGCACATCCCAAATCGTACAGAATCCAATAGCACAAGAGAAACATGCAGAAAGTGGATAAAACAACGAATAAAAATTGTTTCAGTTTATGCTTTGTGGCCGAATTTATCATATTTTAATGCACCCCCCATCCTGATGCTCCGGCAAATTTGTACATCAGAAGAGCAGAAAAAGCTATAGAGTTTGGAACTGTTATTCTTGCTACGAAGTCCCATTTAGATTTATTCAGCGCATTATTTACCTCAGTTCTATATCCATATGCAATTATTGATGTACTTTTTACAAGATAGTCAACCGAATTTGCGGCTGCAGAGGAATAGGTGTATCGGGCAGTTGAATAATGAAAATTATGATTATTCACACTTGTAATTAGGTTTATATATGTGTCGATATTCGCATCAATTTGATCCTCAAAAAGTTTATGAGAAAGGTTGGCGACTGTAATATTAGCCGCATGGTGCGGTTGCCCTGCATCCTGCAGATAGTGCAGAGCTCGGCCAATTTCTTCCATCGCTTTTGCTTTATCATTTCTTTTTGCCGCTGAGACGGCAGCATTGTAGTGAGAACGACAATTTGTGAGAGCTGTGTTTGATTTGGAACCGAGGTAATTATCACCATCTATCGCATGATAAAAATGGCCTGCGAAGAGCGCGCCTACTTCGTCTTTATCAGGCTGGATAGATGCAAGCGAAATCGTTAAAGCCATAGCAAAACTTTCGATCCCATCTTCCGAGAAAAAACCTTTATCCGTCATTAGAATGGAACAAGCCCGTGCTGTTATCATTTCATGCGAACCAGTCTCATCTTTTTCCAGGTCACCAGATCCCCACCGAGGCTGGATGGCAGGGAGTTTATTCTCCTCCATGATAGGATTTGTATCGTATGTATTAAATGGATCATAAACACGCTCAAAATTAGCGAGCAATTGGCGATATTCATCGGCAGACATTTCGGCCAGGTCTTCAAGGGTATATTGCGCAAGATTTAATTCTTCCTCTGCAAGAGATGTTGCGTAAGTCGGCATGATGAAATGAAAAGTGCAAACCAAAAGAATGATTGTTAACACTAAAGAGATTGCTTTCTTCATGAAAAATTCAATCCTTTCCATTAAAAATATTCCGTTCGTTTAAAGTTAACACGATTCATGGGAGGCATGTGTTTTAAGTTTTGTTCGGGGAAGCACTTCACGCACTCCTCCATCTGAATAGAACATCGCAATCAGATCCCCTCTGCTTCTTATCGTGCAATCAGATTCTCTAAAAAACCAGAAACAAGGATATGTGCATGGCCCTAATTGAAATTACTATACTGAAAAGTAAATATTTTTCTATTTTACAATAATATTATATAATATATAAATCATTTCGTATATGTTTATTACTCCTAAATTTGAAGTCCATTAATTGGTAATATATTACAAGCTTATGTTAAAAATACCGATATCACACATTTTATTCGCGGCTCTAAAATGCCGCAAAGGGCCGCCCCAACCGGGACGGCCCTCTGCGTATTATTTCGCTTTTCTCAAAACGGATGATTACTGCAGGTTTGCTTTCAATGTGGCAAGCTCATCTGCGAGCACCTTCGGCAGCTTGTCGCCAAATTTCGCATAGAATTCGGAAATACCCTGCGCTTCCTCGTTCCAGAGGCTCTTGTCAACGTCCAGCATGCTCTTCAGAGAATCAATGGATACTTCGCCCTCAAGGCCTTCAATGTTGATATCCTTCGGATCCGGGACATAGCCGATCGGCGTTTCGACCGCATCAACCTTACCCTCGCAGCGCTTGAGGATCCACTCGAGCACGCGCAGGTTGTCGCCGAAGCCCGGCCACATGAAGTTACCCTCGTCATCCTTGCGGAACCAGTTAACATTGAAGATCTTCGGCGCCTTGTCGGCGTCGAGCGTCTTACCGATATCGA
>DAWDUP010000153.1:4878-5361 GCA_052346825.1 Candidatus Fimivicinus sp.
ATCCAATGCTGCCAATAGTCGGCCATGTTGTAGCCGCAGAAGGGCAGCATCGCCATCGGGTCGCGGCGGACAACGCCGACCGCGCCGGCGGCTGCAGCAGTCGTCTCGGACGCCATGATGGAGCCTACGAACACGCCGTGGTTCCAATCGCGGGACTGATACACCAGCGGAGCGAGCTTCGCGCGGCGGCCGCCGAAAACGAATGCCGAAATCGGCACACCCTGCGGATTTTCAAACTCGGGGCTGATGCACGGGCAGTTGACAGCAGGAGCGGTGAAGCGGCTGTTGGGATGCGCGCCCTTGACGTCGGACGTCTGGCCGTTCCAGGGGTTGCCCTTCCAGTCGACGGCGTTCGCCGGCGGGTTCTTATCGAGGCCTTCCCACCAGACGGTGTTGTCATCGAGGTTGTGCACAACGTTGGTAAAGATCGTGCCCTTCTTCGTGGAAGCGAGCGCGTTGGGGTTGGATTTATCATTGGTGCCG
>DAWDUP010000154.1:0-5178 GCA_052346825.1 Candidatus Fimivicinus sp.
CGACGGCTTCACCTGTAAAAAAGCCTTGCGGATAATCCGGCAGACCTCTGTGGCGGACATCGTCCCCTTAAAGGAATCTGGAGCGATCAGAACGCGGCTTTTCGTTTGTTCCTGCATGGAAATGGCCCATCCTTTCACATATACGAGGATATTTTACCCGGTCTTTTAAGCCATCCTCATCTACCATTTGCTACCGTCAGCATAACATAACCTGAGCCGCCGTGCATTCTGTGTGCGGGGATGGTCGGCTGTTCGCCAAAACCGACACAGGCGGTATCAAATATGGTTTTATTGCAAACACGACCCGACGGCTTCCTTATATTCGTCATAGGTCATGAACAAATTCAAAATCTCTACCAGCGCGTTGGAAGATAGGTGCTCCGGCAGCTTAAGCTGCGCGAGCAGCTTCTTTTTGAGCGCCTTGCTGTTTGGACGGCCGCTCAGGCCGTCCTCATAGAGGTCGTTTTTCGTGATCTTCCTCCCCGGCTCCGCTGCCTCCTCACAGGTAACGCCCGCGCGCTCCAGGCTCTCCATGAGTATTTTTGAGGGCATCCCCTCCACGCCGAGCTTTCCCTCTTGCGAGGGCGCGCTCTTACGCTTCTCCTTGCCGATCATATCCGGGATATAGGCGTGGATCACCTTATCCTGCGGCAGGCTGCCGCCAATATAGGAGCGGATCTTAAAGCCCGCAGAATCACTGTCCGTAAGGATGACGATCCCTCTGGTCTGGGCCAGACGCCGAATGAGCGCCATCTTCTCCTTATTCTTAAAAATACCGAACCCATCGGTCTGAATAATCACTGTGTCGAGCAGGGAGGAGAGCTTGATTTTATCATACTTTCCTTCCACGATCACAGCCTGTCTGATGCGGATCATGATTGATAGGACCGTCCTTTATCAAAGTTAAGCCTGGGGATTTGCAATGCACTGCAGCCGGAGCATCGCCTCCTCGAGCACGAGCCGTTTGTCCGCCCTGGTACTCTTGAGCGATTCGTCCGCCTCGCTTAAAACATCGAGGCATTCGCGCAGCTGCTCTAGCGTCAGGCTGGAGGCATCCTGCGCCGCATAGCGCAGCCGGAATTCCCGGCCCTTATAGTTGAACGCCTGCGCCACGGCCTCCGTGCGCTCCCCGGAGGCGAGCGCCGCCTTTGCGCGGTACATATCGACATACGAGGAAATCAGCGCGCCGGCAATCATGACCGGTTCCGCCTTTTGTGCAAAAAGCGTATCAAGCATCTGATAAGCGTCCGCATAGTTGCCGCGCAGGAGGGATTTTACCATATCGAATGCCGTGGCCTCCACGCTTTGGATGCAAACCGCATCGACATCCTCTCGCGTGATCTCCCGGCCTGCCGCATAGGCGCAGAGCTTATCAAGCTCATTGACCAGGATATGCAGGTCGCTGCCGGAAAAGGAGACGAGATAGGAGGCTGCATCCGGCGATAAAACTCCGCCACGCTTTTTCGCGCTCGCGCAGAGCTGGCGCGTAAGATCTGCAACGGTACGGCGGCCCAGATTTATGGCGGAGCCGCTCTTTGCAAACAGCTTGATAAGCCCCTGCCAGTCGCGGTTCTGCTTCGGAGAAACCTCGATCGTATCCATCCAGAATACCACGGAGCAGGTCTCCGGCGGATCGGCCAGAAAGGCTTCGAGCTTTTCCCTCTGAGCGCCTTTGAGCGCCTTCAGATCAAAATCGCGCACCAGCACACATGTACGCTCTGCCATCATGGGAAGCTGCTCCGCCGCATCAGCAATTTCGTCGAACGTGGTCTCCTTCCCTTCCAGCTTATGCAGATTGAAGGTTTCAAACCCCTTCGGGACGGATTTTTCCGCGATCAGCCCCGCGTAATACTGCTTTAAATACGATTCTTCCCCATACAGCAAATAGACGGGAGAAAACATACCGTTGGCAATTTGCTTTTTGAGCTCTTTTTCCGTGATTTCCGCCATCGTCCAATCTTCCTCCTTTCTTCGTGGCAGTGATCCATTCATTCAGGAAAGCCGCTTGATATCCAGCATTTCCGCACCATCCGTCCGGATGCGCAGAGCGCCTTTTCCGCCCGTAGCAAAGGCCTGCCGTCCATTCTGACTAAGCGACCGCGCAGCGTCCAGCGCCCGGTCTCCCTCCCCGGAGAGAACCGTCACACCCGCGAGGGCGCCCACCGGCTCCTGCGCGCGGCAGAGGGCCACCGGCGCGTTTACCCACCCCTCCGGTAGATGAGAAAGGTCACCGCCCGGATAGAAGGAGAGGAAAAAGCGCTGTTCCCCAATTTCCAGCAGAGCGCATGACAGATCATTTTGCGTCAGATAGGTAAGCGTTACGTCGTCCCAAAAGCGGATTCTGCCACCCGGCGCAACGGTTGCCGGCGTGCCGGCGGGCAAATTATCTGCCTTTTCAGCCGTGACCACCGTATTCGCCGGAAAAGCCTCCAGCAGCTGTGCCGCGGCGGACGATTCCGTCTCCTGTGCACGAGGCAGGAATAGCAGATCGAGCGCGCTGACATTTTGCTTTTGCAAAAGAGCAGTCACCCGCGAGGCGGTATCGTAATCCCCGCCGCAGCCGATCACTGCGGCCCGCTGGCCACGGGTCAGAACGATCGCCGTCCCGTTTCCCACATCCGCCACAGTAACCGCCGTGAGATTCCGGTTCATCAGCGCATAGGAAAAGGTACCTGCCAGGAGCGCGCATACAGAACAAGCTGCCGCCAGACGCATAAGGCCTTTTGGTCGATTTCGGAAAAGCAATACAATCGCCAGCAAAACCGCCGTCCCCGCAAGCCACACTTCCGGAAAGCCAGGCTCCAGCGCAATGCCCGCAAAGGGAAGCCGGGCCAGCAGCGTGGCCCCCACCAGCAGATATTTTGAGAGCAGACCTCCTACAAGTGCAAACGGATACGCGAGAAATGAAAGAATCCACGCGTGTGAGAACACCGCACATAGCCCCGCGCATAGCATTGCAATTCCACCCGCATTGACAAAGAGCAGATTGGCAAGCGGTGCAATCAGCGACACCTGACCGAACACCAGAATATTGACCGGCAGGGTAAATACGATGGCGGAGAGCGTAACCGCCAGCAGCTGCGCCATGCCCTTGCAGGCTTTGCACAGGGGCTTGATGCGGATGTATTGATCCGCCGGGCGTTCGAGCACACGCGCAAGTGGCTTTTGCAGCAGCAGGATTCCAGCGGTGGCGCTGAAGGAAAGCAGCATCCCGAGATCCGCCGCGTCAAAGGGATTTGCAAATAAGATAACCAACGCCGCAAAGCCGAGCGAGTTGAGCGAATCCGGCTCCCGGTGCAGCAAAAAGCCGCCCAGATATAAAAGCATCATAATCCCTGCGCGCGTGACGGATGGAGAAAATCCGGTCAGCCCCATAAAGAACAGGACAAAGCCCATTGAGCAGGCCGCCGACAGCCTGCGGCTCACCTTCAGCCGCCTGAGCAGTTGGAATAGAAACATCGTCCACAGCGACGTATGCAGGCCAGACACGGCCAGAAGATGCGAAACGCCGCAGGTGCGGAAACTCTGAATCGTTTCATCCGAAATGGGAGAGGTCTCCCCCAGCAGCATCCCACCGAGGAGCCGGCCCTCTTCTCCCGGCAGATAGCGGTTCAGCGTTGTGAGCATCCCTTTGCGCAGCTCCAGCAGACGGCAGGCAAACGAAGACCTCTCCCGCGGCGTAACAGTGATGGGCGTGTAGGAACTGCCGCGCAGATAAATCCCCTTGGCGCGGAAAGCACGGCGGGATGCCTCATTCTCGCCCAGTTCTTGCATTTGAACGGTTGCCTCCAACATGTCGTCTGGCTCTGCAGGCAGCGGCGTTTTGCTGGAATAGCGCAGCTTGAAATGCACTTTCTCCCCACCTGCCTGGGTGACAAGCAGGATCGTGTAATAACGGTCGTACCGCTTTTCCGTCAGGGAGACGACCTGCGCCTGGATTGGAAGCGTTTTGCCCGCGAAGGATAATACCGGCTCCAGCACGAGCTTCGTCTGCGCGCCGAATAGCAGGCTCGCCGCCAGCAGGGATAGGCATACCGCCTGATACAGCCGTTCGCCCCGTGCCTGTGGAATACAGAGAAACAGGAGCAAAAGGCAGGATGATACAAGCCCTCCCGCAATCGCGGCCCGCAGGCCGTAGATGCAGAAGAGGATCAGCGCACCGAAAAACGACAGGCCAATCCAGGCCATTGGCCGTCTCATCCGCCATCAGCTCCTGTCCGGATTCAAACAAAATGTTTATTGTTTATTTGAAAAAGAGCGGCAATTCCTCCAGAAAGAGAATATCATCCCGCTTGGCCGCGTCGCCCTCCGCGAGGACGGCCGCCTTGCCCACAATTTGCGCGTCGAATTTAGCGAGCAGCGCCTCCACGGCAGAGAGGGATTCGCCCGTGCTGATCACGTCGTCAAGGATCAGCACGCGCTTGCTGCGCATCCGCTCGCCCTCCGCTTCGTCGAGAAACAGCGTTTGCATCGAATCCGTGGTGATGGAGCGCACATGGACGGAAACCGGATTTTTCATATAGAGCTTCGCACCCTTGCGCGCGATGATATAGGGCTTGCCGCTCTGGCGCGCCAGTTCATAGGCCAGCGGGATTCCCTTGGCCTCCGGCGTGAGGATATAATCAAATTCCGGGCACTTTTTCAGAAGCTCCGCACAGGCGGCAATTGTCATCTCCACGTCGCCAAAAATGATAAAGGCGGCGATATCCAGCTTGTCGTTCACCGGGCAGAGGGGAAGCTCCCGCTCCAATCCCGCGATTTTCATACGGTAGGTTTCAGCCATTTCAATGGTCATCCTTTCCCAATGATTTTCCGCTTATACGACGGTTTCCCGTCAGCCTGCGGGCCAGGTGAATTCCCGGCCGCCCATCAGATGAAAGTGAAGATGCTTGACCGTCTGCCCCGCGATATCGCCGCAGTTGTTAACCACGCGGAAGCCCTCTGTGAGCCCCAGCTCTTTGGAAAGCTTTGCGATCACCTCAAAGATATGCGCAACCACCGCGCTGTTTTCCGGCGTGATTGCCGCCGCGGAGGGAATGTGCTCCTTCGGTATAATCAGCACATGGACGGGCGCCTGCGGGTCCACATCGTAAAATGCACAGACCGTTTCGTCCTCGTAAACTTTTTTCGACGGGATTTCGCCGCTGAGAATTTTACAAAAAATACAGTCCATAAAAA
>DAWDUP010000155.1:0-5087 GCA_052346825.1 Candidatus Fimivicinus sp.
GGCGCCTGCATTGATGGCCATCTGGACAGGCATGTTGTCCGAATAGCCGCCATCGACGAATTTAACGCTGCCGATCTGATAGGATTTCATAAACGGGAAGCAGGCGGCGCTGGCCAGCACGTAATCTGCCGCTTCGCCCTGTGGGATATCCTCAATGAAAAGCTCGACCGCCCGGATTGGGGAAAACCGGGTGGTCACCAACCCAAAGCGGATTGGTGAGTGGCGAAGCGCGTCTTCGTCCATCATAGATTTCACAAGCTCCTGCAGTGGTGTAAAATCAGCGCCGCCATTACGCAAAACCTCTTTTGCCAAACGTTTGAAGAGCGTTTCCGGGGGCAAATTTTGCGACTGAGTGTCTTCAACGAATTGGGCAAATACGCGATCTGCGCTCATGTTTTCCCAGATGAACAGCGCATCCTCATATTTCCCGAGTGCCATAAGTGCGCCATTGAGCGCGCCGACGGAGGTACCGGTTACGATGTCAGGAACAAAACCGATTTCGCGCAGCGCCTTCCATGCACCAATCTGATAACCGCCCTTTGCACCTCCGCCGCTGAAAACGACTGCACGTTTCACTGATGCCAAAATGACCATCTCCGTTTGTTTCCACTGGTAAATTTGATTATGGGTCCGGATGAAAGCTTATTATATCACAATTTTCGCCATGCCGAAAGGCAGGGCGTGCGGTGCGGCCGCAGGGGCGAGCCTACGCGCCCCAAATAGATGATTCAACACTCTCCGAAGCTCTTAGACTCCTTGATTCCTTAGAGATTCGTGAGGTTATTGTACCACAATGATGACGTATTTGGATGATTTTTTCTGATTTTGCGGTTTAAATTAACCATCCTCCCTGTTTTGCTGCCCGTTGAAAAAAGCCGACGGTTGAATGTTGACCTCAGGGATGATATGCTATAAAATAGATTTCATGAGATTCTGAGGACCTTCTGGTATGTTAGCAATTGTACAGATGAGATTTATGAATAGGGAAACTATTGCGTACGCTGCTTTTAGAAGGTATCCAGGGCTCGGGGCGACAGCTTAAAATGGATTGTGGCGGAGGAGGAGCAATTGCTTGAAGACCAAAGAGTTTACCCGGCGTAAACTGCTGAATTTGTGCGCATACCTCCTCCTGATTGTCGCGGCGGTGCTAGTGGTGTTGACGCTGCTGATGCATATCAGGTCTGTCCAAAAGTGGTACGCTCAGTTTCAATTTACCCTGGTTGAATTTGAAAGAGCGGTTGCCTCGATTCCCTATCGTTGGCTGATCCCGTTGGTAATCGAGCTGCTTTTCTTGATCAAAGCGTGGATCCCAGTCATTCCGGTTTCCGCAATCAGCGTTATTTCCGGTATGGTGTTTTCTGTTCCCGTCGCATTCGTGCTCAATCTCGGCGGAGTGGTGATTCTGATGTCTGCACGGTATCTGGTCGGTATGAGGATCGGCCCCTCCAATATTCAGAAAGTGCTCCGGCGTTATCCCGCTGTGCGTGAGATCCTGGAGGCAAAGGGAGCGCTCAGCCCGGTGCTTTTGTTTGTTTTCCGGCTGGTGCCGAGCTTTCCGATCAATACGATCAGCCAGCTCTATGGCTCCATGGAATATGAATATTGGAAATATATTTTGATTTCGCTCGCGGGTTTTGCGCCGAAGCTGCTTTCCTATACCTTTATTGGGCGAAATGTGTACGATCCGCTTTCCTGGAGCTTCATCCTGCCGATTGTTATTCTTCTGGTGTTGTCTGGCTTTTCTATCCTGCTGCTTAACTGGTCGCTGGAGCTCATTGAACAGAGACGCAAGCGCGGGGGGAAAAGTGGAACAAATATATAGCGTCCAGTTCAAAAACGATACAAAAGGGAGTCGATTAGCAGATGGCTGATATGAAAACGTTAAAAGAGACCCTGCTCAGCGGTGGGTACGACAGCGCCCTGAAGGAGGTATATCTATACGAGGACCGGCTGGCTCAGCAGCGTAAGCGCTATGCGGACGTCATCGACAGCTTCATCAGCCTGTTCGGGGCGGAGCGGATCGGTGGGCTTTTCAGCGCGCCGGGCCGTACGGAGATCGGCGGCAACCATACCGACCATAATCATGGCCGCGTGCTTGCGGCGGGCATTGATCTGGATGCCATTGCAGCCGCGTCGAAGAATACGGACAATACCGTGCGTGTAAAGTCCGAGGGCTACCGTATCGATGTCGTGGATTTGTCCGATTTAAGTGTTCAGGAGAAGGAGACGGGGCATTCTGCCGCCCTGGTGCGCGGCGTATGCGCGCGCTTCCAGCAGCTCGGCTATCGGATCGGCGGCTTTGACGCAACGACGGCATCGCGCGTACTCAGCGGCTCGGGGCTGTCCTCTTCGGCGGCCTTTGAGGTGTTGCTCGGTACGATTCTCAATTACTTATTCAATGATGGTAAGATTGATCCTGTGGAAATTGCTCAGATCGCACAGTATGCAGAAAATGTCTATTTCGGAAAGCCCTGTGGCTTGCTTGATCAGATGGCGAGCTCTGTGAGCGGCTTCGTCATGATTGATTTTAAGGATCCTTCTGTTCCCGTTATTGAAAAGGTGGATTTCGATTTCGCTTCCTGCGGCCATTCTCTGTGCATTGTGGACACAGGCGGAAACCATTCAGACCTGACGGACGAATATGCAGCAGTGCGCGGCGAGATGGAGGCTGTTGCTTCAGAGTTCCAAAGGCCGGTTTTGCGCGAGGTCGCGCAGGAGGAGTTTATGCAGAGCATTCCGACGCTGCGCAATCGCGTAGGTGACCGTGCGATCCTGCGTGCGCTGCATTTTTATGAGGAAAACAAGCGGGTCCTGCGGGAGGTCGACGCTTTGCGCGCCGCCGATTTTGAGACCTTTAAACAGTGTGTCATCGAAAGCGGACAGTCCTCATTTATGTACAATCAAAATGTATTTACACCCAGACTGCCGAAGGAACAGCCGATCGCCCTTGCTCTGCAGATCACGGAGCATATGCTGCGCGGAAAGGGCGCATGGCGCGTCCATGGAGGCGGTTTTGCAGGGACGATTCAGGCATTTGTGCCGAATGATTGCCTTGCGGATTATCAGGCGGAGATGGAGCGTATTTTTGAGGTAAATACCTGCTATGTGCTGTCGATCCGTCCGGTAGGCGGCGTACAGATTGCAGCAGAATAATTTCTTTTTGATCATTATGAGAAAGCGTGTACGCTGAGAGGCGATACACGCTTCTTCTGTTTGTTGAAAACCATTTTTTGAGAAAAATCATTATACTCCTTGCGCTTTTTGTGAAATCTGTTAAAATTATATGTTATGGGGTGGTTTTTGTGGTGGCATTGATTTATGGTGTGGTTGTATGGGTCGCCACGTTATTGGGCGCTTTTGTTGGCCTCGGCGGCGGCGTGGTCATTAAGCCTGTGCTCGATGTAATCGGTGCGCATCCGCTGGAACAGATCAGCTTTATTTCCTCCTGCGCGGTCTTTGCAATGTCCGTTACATCGATGGCAAAACATATCCGGAATAAAACGCCGATCAAGGCTTCGATCGTCCTGCTTGTGGCGGCGGGCTCCGTGGCAGGCGGAATCTGCGGAAATTCCCTGTTTTCACTGGCGATGAAGGCCTCTGGGGTGCCGGAGCTGGTCAAGGGCATCCAGTCTGCAATCCTGGCGGCTTTTCTGGCCTGTGTGATCCTCTCCGTTGTGGCGAAGCATCGTACCTTTCATGTGGCAAATCCGCTGGCGATCCTGTTCGCAGGCTTTTTGTTGGGGACTGCGGCGTCTTTTTTGGGCATTGGCGGCGGTCCAATCAATGTTGCGTTTTTAACGCTCCTTTTTTCGTTTTCCATGAAAGATGCCGCCGTCTATTCTGTTGCGGTCATCTTTTTTTCACAGTGCTCCAATCTGATTACTACTGGTATCAAAACGGGGTTTGCAGGATACGATTTGAACATCCTGCTCGTTGTCATTCCTTGTGCCATTGTCGGTGGCTTTGTGGGCTCGGTTCTCAACCGGAGGTGCAAGGAGTCATTGATCCGGAAGGTTTTTGTGCTCGCCGTTTCAGCGGTGGCCTGTCTTTCGCTTTATAATGCAGTTACTGCTTTTATCACATCTTTTGGAGGTTGAATATGCGTCCGAATATTATCTTTTATTTCAGCGACCAGCAGCGCTGGGACACGGTCAATGAGGAGGTAACCCCCAATCTGATGCAGCTTGCACAGGAGGGCATCCAATTTGAGAATTCTTACACCTGCCAGCCGGTGTGCGGACCGGCGCGTGCCTGCCTGCAGACCGGCCTGTATGCGACGCAGTGCGGCTGCTATTGGAATGGGATCGCGCTTCCACAGGATATCAAGCCGCTTGCGGAATATTTCAATGAGGCTGGGTATGAGACGGCTTATGTTGGCAAATGGCATCTTGCTTCAGACCGCCTTCCCAATGTTGGCGTTCACTGTGAGAAAACCGCGATTCCAAAGGATAGGCAGGGCGGCTATCGGGACTGGTGGCGCGCAGCCGACGTGCTGGAATTCACCTCGCACGGTTATGACGGCTATGTCTTTGACGCAGAGGGGAACCAGATTGACTTCAAGGGATACCGTGCAGACTGCATCAATGATTTTGCGCTGGAATATCTGGATCAGAAGACTTCGGATCAGCCGTTTTTCCTGTTTATCTCCCAGCTTGAGCCGCATCATCAGAATGATCACCACTGCTACGAGGGCCCCCCAGAGACGGTCGAACGGTATCGGGATTATCCGATCCCGCCCGATCTGTCTTTCCTGAAGGGCGACTATGATCAAATGTATCCCGATTATATGGCGGCAATCAATCGCCTGGATGAAAATGTCGGCAGGCTCGTGGATAAGCTGAAGGAAAAAGGGCTTTATGAGAATACGATCCTCATTTACACCAGCGACCACGGCTCACATTTCAAAACGCGGAATCTGGAATATAAACGCAGCTGTCACGATTCCGCCACCCATACCCCGCTGATTATCCGCGGCGGCCCGTTTCAGGGCGGCAAAAGGGATGACCGTCTGGTCAGCCTGATCGATCTGCCGCCGACCATGCTGGACATGGCAGGAATCCCGATTCCAGGCTGTTATATGGGCCGTT